>CANNKR010000023.1 GCA_947504615.1 Gemmatimonadota bacterium
CCGGAGGGCCACGGAGGGCCACAGAGTACTGCTACTGCCTTTCTTGGGGGCTTGTGCGGACGGTACTGTCCGCCGAGCCCCTTTGAATTTTTGTTGTACTCCGTGGCCCTCCTGTTCCTCGTGTTCCTCCGTGTTAAAAGAAACGGAACCCCGGGATTGCCTCAAGCGCCTCGCTGTCATATAGTTAAAGGCTCTGGTCGAATGGCCAGATCCGGGACCTCGACGGCCATCGTGCCCTCGTCTCCCGGCGCACATCCACCCGTATCCTCGCGCGCGGCGAGCCGACACCCACCGCGACCCCAAATCACACATGACCACCGAAACGCCGGACACCACCACGCCGCAGATGATCGAGCGTGAAAAGCGCATGGCCCAAAAGGCCCAGCTGCGCCCGCTCGCGAACCGCCGCCCCGAGCTCTACGAAGAGGACGAGTACACGTCGGCGGACTACGAAGCGATGATGGAGATGTACAACGGGACGCTCGCCTCCATCGAGGAAGGCGAGATCGTCAAGTCCGTCGTGCTCGAGATCCGCGACAACCTCGTCGTGCTCGACATCGGCTTCAAGTCGGAAGGCTCGATCCCGCTCGAGGAGTTCAAGGACATGCCCGACCTCAAGGTCGGCGATGAAGTCGAAGTGCTGCTCGAGCACCTCGAGGACCAGGAAGGCTCCGTCGTCCTGTCCAAGAAGAAGGCCGACTTCATGCGCGTGTGGGAAAAGATCCGCGTGGCGTACGAGTCCGACCAGCCGGTCGAAGGCGTGCTCGTCAAGAAGATCAAGGGCGGCGTGGTCGTCGACCTCATGGGCGTCGATGCGTTCCTGCCGGGGTCGCAGATCGCGCTCCGTCGCGTGCCGAACATCGACGAACTGCTCGGCCAGAAGTACGAGTTCAAGATCATCAAGCTCAACAAGCGCCGCCGCAACATCGTCGTCTCGCGCCGCGTCATCCTCGAGACCGAACGGGCCGGCAAGCGCGAGAAGCTGATGAAGGAGCTCCAGAAGGACCAGGTGCGGAAGGGCGTGGTCAAGAACATCACGGACTTCGGCGCCTTCATCGACCTCGGCGGCGTGGACGGCCTGCTCCACATCACCGACATGTCGTGGGGCCGCATCCAGCACCCGAGCGAGATGGTCACGATCGGCAACGAGCTGGAAATCAAGGTGCTGGACATCGACTGGGAGCGCGAGCGCATCTCGCTCGGCCTCAAGCAGCTCCAGGCCTATCCGTGGAAGGACGTCGCCGCCAAGTACCCGGTCGGCACGCGCGTCTCGGGCAAGGTCGTCAGCATCACGAACTACGGCGCCTTCATCGAGCTCGAGCCGGGCATCGAAGGGCTGGTGCACATCAGCGAAATGAGCTGGACGCGCAACGTCCGCCATCCGTCGAAGCTCGTCAGCATTGGCGAGGCGATCGAGGCGGTGGTGCTGAAGGTCGATCCGAACGAGGAGAAGATCTCGCTCGGCATGAAGCAGACCGAGCAGGACCCGTGGATGGTGCTCCCCCTCAAGTACCCGGTGGGAACGCGCATCAGCGGCAAGGTCCGCAACCTCACGTCGTTCGGCGCCTTCGTCGAGATCGAGCCGGGCATCGACGGCCTCATCCACATCTCCGACATGTCCTGGACCAAGCGCGTCCAGCATCCGTCGGAAGTCGTCAAGAAGGGCGACTCGGTGGACGTGGTGATCCTGAACATCGACAGCGACAACAAGCGCATCTCGCTTGGCCTGAAGCAGGCCGAGGAAGATCCGTGGCTGAAGATCGGCGAGACCTACCCGGTCGGCACCGAACTGAAGGGCCACGTGGTGCGCCTGATGGAGAAGGGCGTGGTCGTCGACGTCGGCAACGACATCGAAGGCTTCGTGCCGATCTCGCAGCTCAACGTCACCGGCTCGCAGATCCAGAGCCCGGCCGACGTGGCCTGGGAGAAGATGGCGCTCGACCTGCGCGTGCTCGAGGTCGATCCCATCCACCGTCGCATCGTGCTGGCCGTGACGAACATTCCGGAAGGGCAGGAGCGCCCCGCCGAGCCGTCCAAGGTGCACACCGAGGAAGGCGATGCAGTGGAGATCCCGGCCGACCTGTCGGCCGTGGTCGACGAGATCGAAGAGGCGTAAGCCTTTCGAAGCACACGACGAACCCCGCCCGGCGCTTGCCGGGCGGGGTTTTTCGTTCGGCGGTCAGCCTTCCGTCGGCGCCCTCCCGGTTATAGCCTCAACCCTCATGCGCCGTCCCATCGTTCTCGCCGCCGTCGTCTTTGCGACCGCCGCCTGCCTGCAGCCCACCCGCCTCGTCGATCCCTCGCTCTTCGCGCCAGGCGCGGCGGTGGGGGTCGACGCCCCCGATCCGTCGCACGCGGGGACCTTCACCGTGCGGCGCCTCTTCTACGGCAGCGGCACTGATAAACGGCGGCCGGAATATCGCGATTCCGTCACGCTCCGCACCGGGGTGGTCAACGGGTCGCCGTTCATTCGTGGCGCCGATGCCAAGCTGCTGAAGGCGCGCTGGGCATACTGGGGCTTTGACGCCAAGCGCATGCCGGTGAATGGCCGCGTCTGGTATCCCGAGGGGGCTGGCCCGTTCCCGCTGGTGCTCATCGTGCACGGCAACCACGACATGCGGAAGTTCTCTGATCCGGGTTACGCGTATCTGGGCGAGTTGCTGGCCAGTCGCGGCTACATCCTGGCGTCGGTGGACGAGAATTTCCTGAACGGCAACCTGCGCAACGAGAACGACGCGCGGGGCTGGATGCTCCTGCAGCATCTGGTGGCGTGGCGCCGCTTCAACGCCGACAGCGCCTCGCCGTTCTTTGGCAAGGTGGACCTGTCGCGGATCGCGTTGATGGGGCACTCGCGCGGCGGCGAGGCGGTGGCCGTGGCCGCGTCCTTCAACACGCTCTCGCGCTATCCCGACGACGCGCGCGTCACCTTCGACTTCCACTTCGACATCCGGTCGCTGGTCGCCATCGCGCCGGTGGACGGGCAGTACCGTCCCGCCGACCAGGGAACGCCGCTCACCGACATCAATTACCTGGTGCTGCACGGCGCGCACGACTCCGACGTCTCCACGTTCATGGGCCAGCGGCAGTTCCAGCGCGTGCGCTTCACGCAGCCGGGCCCGTGGCGCAAGTCGGCCGTCTACATCTACCGCGCCAACCACGGCCAGTTCAACACCACGTGGGGCTCGAGCGACGTGGGCCCCGAGCGGGGCCTCTTCCTGAACAAGGCGAATCTCCTGAGTGGGGACGAGCAGCGGCAGGTGAGCAAGGTCTTCATCAGCGCCTTCCTTGATCTGACGTTGCGCGCTCGCGAGGCGTACGCGCCGCTCTTCCACGACGCGCGGCTGGGTGGCGCGTGGCTGCCGCGCACCATCTATCTCACGCGGTACGAGGACCCCTCGACGCAGCGCCTCGCCACCTTCGAGGAAGACGTCGACGTCACCACCGGCACGCTGCCGGGGGTGCGCATGGCGGGGCAGGGGCTCTCGGCCTGGCGCGAGCTTGGCTTGACGATGCGATCGCGCGGGAACGGCCCGTACGAGAACCACGTGGTGCGCGCCGGATGGCTGGCGCCCAAGAAGGACGCGCCTGCCGCGCGCTACGAAGTCCGCTGGACCGATTCGGTCGCGGCGCAGATGGGGCTTGGCGCGCGAAGCGCCATTGTGTTCGAGGCCGAAGGTGAGTCGGACAAGCCCAAGGCGCTCGCCGTCGCCGACACCGCGCCGGGCCAGGGGGCCATGCCGCGTCCCCCGATGTTCCCGTGGTTGCCGTCGTGGCTGCGACCGGCCGGCAAGGGCGCCGCGGGCGACAGTGCGAAGTCAGAGGGCTCGGCCAAAGGCGATTCCGCCAGCAAGGCGAAGAGCCAGGCGAAGGGCAAGGGCAAGGGCAAAGCGGCCGCCGATTCCGTGATCGCCCTCGACTTCCACATCGAACTCGAGATGTCCGATGGCGTGCGTGCGTCGGTGGCCTTGTCCGAGTTGTCGCCGCTCCCACCGCCGCTCACCATCCGGCTGTACAAGTGGGCGCGTTCCGAAAAGGCCTACGGTGGCGCGGCCCGCGACTACGACCAGGTACTGACGCGCTACGCGATTCCCCTGGCGCCGCTCGCCCGGACGACGCCGGGATTCGACCCGGCGAAAGTGCGGGTCGTGCGATTCATCTTTGACCGGTCACCCGTCGGCACGGTGCTGCTCGACGGCATCGGCGTCGAGCAGGTATCAACCCCGCGGGTGCCCACGCCCTGAGCGCCGGGTTTTTGGGGCCGGGTTCGCGGGGGTGGATTCCAGCGTTCGCACACGCTCCAGCGCCAGGGCAAGCTCCGCTTTGGTCGACGCCAACTCGCGGGTCAGCGCCTGGAGTTCGTCCCGCTGGCGCCTGAGGTCGAGCTGATTGCGCACGCGCAGGCGCAGGTGCGCGACGTTGATGGGCTTGATGAGGTAGTCCGCCGCGCTCAGCAGCAGTGCGGCCGTCTGGTTCGCCGTGCTGGTCATCGCCGTCATGAAAATGATGGGGATGTCAGCCAGCGCCGCGTCAGCCCGTGCCTTGCGGAAGACGGCGAGGCCATCGATCTCCGGCATCATGACATCGAGCAACACCAGGTCCGGCAGGTGCTCCTTCATGAGCCGCAGCGCGTCCAGCCCGTTGCGGGACGTCAGGAGCTCACACTGCTCCTTCAGCGCCATGTTGATGAGCTGGATGTACAACGGATCGTCGTCGACGACCAGCACCAGGGGCCGCCCTGAGCGGGCGGAATCCAACTGGTCGGCGTTGGGTGCGGTCATATGCATCTCTCGGTGCGGTGGCGGGTGCGGCTATGACGCGCGGCATCGCGGCGTTCAGGTGCTGGAGCGGCCTCGGGCTGCTAATATAGCCGTCGAAGCCCCCCGCGAGGAACCGCTCGGGCGTCACCACGCCCAGTCTGTACTATGCGCCGCGGCAGCGCGCTGGGCATGAGCCTACCTCGTGGGCGCAACCGGCTCCGACATCCGCGACTCCGCGGCCGATTCCTGTGAGCGGGGAAGATAAATGTCGAACGTGGCGCCCGCGCCCTCGGCACTCGACGCGACGATGAACCCACCGTTCTGCCGGACGGCGCCATGTACCGACGCCAGCCCAAGACTGCTCCCTTCGCCGACGCCCTTGGTCGTGAAGAACGGTTCGAAGACGTGTGAGAGCGCACCGGGGCTCATGCCACGGCCGCTGTCGGTGACGGAGAGTTGGACGTAGGCTCCGGGGGTCGCCTCTGGGAGCGTCTCGCACTGCCTCGCATCGATCACGCGGTTCGCCGTTGTCACGACCACCGTCCCTGTGCTTGTGATGGCGTCGCGCGCATTGAGGCACAGGGTGGTCAGCATCTGCTCCACTTGGGTGGGGTCCATCCTGACGGGCCAGAGGTCCGCAGCCGGATGCACGGCGAACTGCACCCGCTCGCCGATGAGCCGCTGCAGCATCTTGAGCGAATGCTCCACCGTCGCATTCAGGTCGAGTGTCTTCGGCTGGATGAACTGCTTGCGCGCGAAGGTCAGCAGTTGCTGGGTGATCTCGGCGGAGTGCGTGGCGGCCTTGTGAACCGCCATGAGGTCTTCACGTAACTCCGCCGGTACGTCCGTCCGCAGCAATCCCAGCTCAACGCGCCCGATGATGACGGCCAACGTATTGTTGTAGTCGTGCGCGACGCCCCCCGCGAGGCGACCGACGGACTCCAACTTCTCGGCCTGCCGCAGCAGGGCATGTAGCCGCTCAAATTCTGCGTTGCGTGATGCGAGCACGCGATTCATCGCCCCAATCTCGTCCCGTTGGCGCCTGAGTTCGAGCTGGTTGCGCACGCGCAGGCGCAGGTGCACGAGGTTGACGGGCTTGATCAGGTAGTCGGCCGCGCTCAGCTGCAGCGCCGCGGTCTGTCCCTTGGTGGCTGTCACGACCGTCACGAAAATCACAGGAATGGAAGCCAGCGTCGCGTCAGCCCGTGCCCGGCGGAACACTTCGAGCCCGTCGATGTCGGGCAGTACGACATCCAGCAGCACCAGGTCCGGCAGGTGCTCCTTCATCAGCCGCAGGGCGTCCGTGCCGTTCCGGGCCGTCAGGAGCGCATACTGGTCCTTGAGGGCCATGACCATCAGCTGGACGTTTATCGGCTCGTCATCGACAATCAGCAGCAGGGGCCGGCCGGGGGGGGAGTCTGGCCGGTCGCCGAGGGGCGTAGTCATGTGCGACTCTCCGTGCGGGGTGGGGATGCAGCGATGACGCGCCGCATCTCGGCAATCATATGCTTCACCTGCAGCGGCTTGTTCACATAGCCGTCGAAGCCGGCCGCGACGAACCGCTCGGCGTCGCCCTTCATGGCGAAGGCGGTCATTGCGATCACCGGAGTGTGCGCCCCAGTCACGGCCTCACGCTCGCGCAGGATCGTCAGCGCCGTCTGGCCGTCCATCACCGGCATCTGGATGTCCATCAGCACCAGGTCGAAGCACTCGCCATCCAGCGCCTGCAGCGCCTCCGCGCCGTCCGCGGTCAGCACCACGGTATGCCCCATCTTTCGCAGGAGCGTGGTGCCGAGCTTCCGGTTGACCTGATGGTCCTCGACGAGCAGCAGCTTCAGTGTCGCACCGGACCAATTGGTCGCGTGTACCGCACGTGGCGCGGTTTCAACGGGTCCCACATCGGCCTCGACGAGGCGCAGCGGCAGTAGCACGCGGAAGGTGCTGCCGACCCCCTCCGCGCTCTCGCATATGAGGCTGCCGCCCATCAAGTCGGTGAGCTGGCGGCAGATCGAAAGCCCCAACCCCGTGCCGCCAAACCGGCGCGTAATGCTGTGTTCGGCCTGCGTGAACGGCTCGAAGATGCCGAGTAGCGCCGCCGCGGACATGCCGATCCCCGTATCGGCCACGAGGATCTCGACCATCATCGCGTCCCCGTCGTGCTCGTGGACGTTCACCGAGACCGTGATGCCGCCTCGCTCCGTGAACTTCACGGCATTGCCCACGAGGTTCAGCACGATCTGCGTGATGCGCCGGCCGTCGCCGATCAGCATCGACGGCACGTCGCTCGACACCGCCAGGTGCAGCGTCAGCAGCTTGTCCTTGATCCGTGGGCGGAGGATGTGCACGGCGTCGGCGATGCACGTGTGCACCTTGAAGGCGTACTGCTCGATGACGACGCGATCGGCCTCGATCTTCGCCAGGTCAAGAAGATCGTCGATGAGCTGCGTCAGGACGACGCCCGACGTCGCGATGGCATCCACGTATTCCATTGACGTCGGGGCGAGGGCCTCCACGTATTCCATTGACGTCGGGGCGAGGGCCTCCTCCTGCAGGAGTTGGGTGAAGCCAAGGATTCCGTTCAGCGGTGTCCGGATCTCGTGGCTCATGTTGTGCAGGAACGTGCTCTTCGCGCGGTTGGCCGCGTCGGCCGCCTTGTGTGCCGCGGCGAGCGCCAACAGCTCCGCCTTGCGCTCGGTGATGTCCTCGAACATCGACACAAACTGCTGTGACTGCCCGCGGAACGCCCGCACGCGCAGGTGGCGATGGAAGGTCTCCGAGAAGTATTCGAGGACCAGAGGTACGCCGGTCTGCGCCACGGCGCCATGGAGGGCGATCTGCGTTCGGTCTCCGTCGGGAAAGACTTCGAGCAAGGTCTTGCCGATCACCCGTTCCGGCTTCACGCCCGTGTGCCGCTCGTAGGCCGCGTTGACGTCGAGCGTGCGAATGTCGATGACCCGGCCATCCGCGTCGGTGATGATCTCGTTGATGGAGCACCCTTCGTACATCTCCTCGAACAACAGCCGGTGGCATGCCTCGCTCTCCGCGAGCGCCGCCTGCGCCGCCATGCGCTCGGTGATGTCCTCGGTCATCATCACAAACTGCCCCGACTGCCCGCGGAACGCCCGAAAGCGCAGGTGCCGGTGGAACACCGTGGAGAAGAACTCGACAGTCACCGGTTCGCCCGTGAGCGCCACCGAGCCGAACAGTGCGACCTGTGCCGGGGGGGCGTGGGGAAAGAGCTCAAGCATCCTCTTGCCGATCACCAGCTCCGACTTTATCCCAAGCTGATGCTCCCAGGCCGCGTTGGCCTCGAGAAAGCGAAAGTCGACGACCCGGCCATCCGCGTCGGTGATGATCTCGTTGATGGAGCACGCTTCCTGCATTTCCTCGAACAGCAGCCGGTGGCGAGCCTCGCTTGCAATGAGGGCGCTATGCTTCTCCACCAGACCGTTGTGCAGCCGCTGCAGACGCTGGCTACTCTGCAAAAGGCTCAACTGCGCCATCGCGCTCTCGCGTTGCAGCCCAAAGACCGTTTCGTTGATCCGCTCGAGCTCGGCGATATCGAACTCGGCGAGCAACTGCAACTGCGTCCCCTCGCGCCACGCATGCGCCCGGAGGGAGCGTGAGATGCCGTCGGGATGACCTATCGTGAGCTGCCCGCGATAGCCTTGGCTGTCGGTGGCGGCACCTATCAGGGCCGCGAAGGTCGGCGCGAGGAAATACCGGGCCACCGGCGCACCAATCGACATCGGGTCGTGCGTTTCAAAGAGACGGCGAAATCCGGCATTGGCCCACACCAGCGCGCCGTGCGCATCCACGGTTGCCGCACAGACGGCTTCCAGTGCCTCCAGTGCTTCGAGTGCTTCGAGTGCCTGGAGGCCTTCCATTGTGTCCCGTGCAGAGAGGATACTCACGCGGCGCCTCCGCTGACCAAATCCGCCGCCGCGCCGACCGCCGCGCTCGCATCAACAGCGGTGGCGTCCGCCCCGACGTATCCCAGCACCACCGCTCCGACGGTATTGACGGCCATTCCGCCGATCATCACCGGGGGCCGCGCGTCGCCGAGGCGTTCGGCGAGCAGCGCGAGGAAGCGCTTCAGTCCTGGGAGTTGCGACTCCAACATCACGGACAGGCCGACGAGATCCGGCTTGAATTCGATGACCTGCTGGACGAGCGCCGTCGCCGGCACGTTCGCGCCAAGGAACTGCACGTGCCTCCCGGAGAGATGGAGCGCGTCGGCCACCATCTGCAGGCCGACGCTGTGATGGTTCCCCGCGACGCATGCCAGCAGCACGCGCCGGCCATTGTCGGCCGCCGGCGTCGACCGCGACAGGCCGACGGCCATCAATGCTTGCACCATGGCCGTGGCCATGTGCTCCTGGGCCACCGACATCAGGTTGGCGTGCCAGCGTTCGCCGATGCGGTAGAGCGCGGGCTGAAACAGGCGGCGTTCGACCTCGACGAGCGTCGCACCGCGGTCCATGGAGCGCGTCATAACGGCCAACGCGTCGCGCTGGTTGCCGGCCAACAACGCCGCCTCGAACTGAGCCGCCTCCGGCCATGCCTCCTCTAGCAACGCCGCCACCGTGGGCGCTGCTGCCGCCGCCACGTATCCCGCGCACGCCGCCCGCAGCGAACCAGCCACCACGGCCCCGTGCGCCGGATCCATGTGCGCGGCGAAGTATTCGGCGAGCCATTCGACCGAGAGCGCCAGATGCGCCACCGGCACCGAGCGTGCCGCCAGCACGCCGTGGGTCCAGCGCAGGTAATCGACCATCGTCTGCAGGAGTCCGAACTCCAGCACCGGCCGCAAGAACTCGAGGTGAAACGCCAGGTCTTCGCGAGTCGCCTCGCGTCCGCGCGCTCCGAATCGCTCGTACTCGGCCGCGTACGTGGCGTGGAACCGTTCGGCAACGGCGCGCACCGCGTCATCACGCAGGAGTTGGAACTGCGCGAGGCCCTCGGGAGGCAGTGGATGAGTCGTCTGGAACTGCGGCGTCATGGCGCTTCCATCGTCGGTTCCGCCGCCGGCGGGTACGGCGCGAGGTACGTCGTGAAACATCGTGTCGTCCGGCGCAGGGGCAAGAGACAAAGTGTCCCCACGTGGTGGCAGTTCCCGAATCCCGGTGATTCAGTTCTCCAGTTGCGCCGTCTGGCCGCCGGCCCCCTGTGCCGCCCCGACCTTCCGGCTGGGGAGGCCGTGCGTTTGTTTTATGGCATGAGCATGCGCGAAAAACTCGACCTTCTCGAGCGCCGACGCGCCGAGTCGGAACTCGGCGGTGGCGCCCAGCGCCTGAAGGCCCAGCACGACAAGGGCAAACTGTCAGCCCGTGAACGCCTGGACGTCCTGCTGGACGACGGCAGCTTCGTGGAGCTCGACCGCTTTGTGGTCCACCGCTCCACGGACTTCGGCCTCGACGAGCAACGCATCTACGGAGATGGCGTCGTCACGGGCTCGGGCCGCATCGACGGGCGCCTGGTCTACGTCTTCTCGCAGGACTTCACCGTCTTCGGCGGATCGCTCAGCGAGGCGTTCGCCGAGAAGATCTGCAAGGTCATGGACCTGGCGGTGCGCAATGGCGCGCCGGTGATCGGGTTGAATGACTCGGGCGGTGCACGAATTCAAGAAGGGGTCGTCTCGCTGGGCGGCTACGCCGAGATCTTCCTGCGCAACACGATGGCCTCGGGCGTGGTGCCGCAGATCTCGGCCATCCTCGGCCCGTGCGCGGGCGGGGCGGTGTACTCGCCGGCGATCACCGACTTCGTGTTCATGACGCGCGGCACGAGCTACATGTTCGTGACCGGGCCCAACGTGGTGAAGACGGTCACGCACGAAGACGTGACGATGGAGGCGCTGGGTGGCGCCGACGCGCACGGAGCCACCTCGGGCGTGTCGCACTTCACCTGCGATTCCGAGCTGGCCTGCCTGCAGGGGGTGCGCGACCTGCTGCGGTTCCTCCCGTCCAACAACGTGGAGCCGCCGCCGCGCGGTGCGTCCACTGATCCGCGCGATCGCCGCGAGGAATCGCTGCTGGACGTCGTCCCTGACCATCCGAACAAGCCGTACGACATGCACGAGGTGCTCAAGCGCGTGGTGGATGACGGCGAGTTCCTGGAAGTGCACAAGGACTTTGCCGGCAACATCCTGTGCGGCTTTGCGCATCTGGGCGGCTTCAGCGTCGGCATCGTGGCCAACCAGCCGGCGGTGCTCGCCGGCGTGCTCGACATCAACGCCAGCACCAAGGCCGCGCGGTTCATCCGCTTCTGCGACGCCTTTAACGTGCCGGTCGTGACCTTCGAAGACGTCCCCGGCTTCCTGCCGGGCACCGCGCAGGAGCACGGCGGCATCATCCGGCACGGGGCCAAGCTGTTGTACGCGTACTGCGAAGCCACCGTACCCAAGCTCACGGTGATTACGCGCAAGGCGTACGGCGGCGCGTACGACGTGATGAGTTCCAAGCACATCCGCGGCGACTTCAACGTGGCCTGGCCCACGGCCGAGATTGCGGTGATGGGCCCCAAGGGGGCGGTGGAGATCCTGTTCAAGAAGGAGATCGCCGAGAGCGACGACCCGGCAAAGGCCATGGAACTGCGCGTGGCCGAGTACACCGAGAAGTTCGCCAACCCGTACGTGGCGGCGAGCCGCGGCTACATCGACGACATCATTGACCCGCGCGACACGCGTGCTCGGCTGATCGACGCGCTCGAGTCGCTGCAGGGCAAGCGCGACCGGAACCCGCCCAAGAAGCACGGGAACATTCCGCTGTGAAGAAAGTCCTGATTGCCAATCGCGGCGAGATTGCGCTGCGCATCGTGCGCGCCTGTCGCGAACTGGGGTTGTCGTCGGTGGCGGTCTATTCCGACGCCGATGCCCGCGCGCCGCACGTGCGCGAGGCCGACGAGGCGGTGCACCTGGGGCCGTCGCCGTCGAGCGAGAGCTACCTGCGAGGCGACCTCATCATCGCGGCGGCATTGCGCGTGGGCGCCGAGGCCATTCATCCGGGCTACGGGTTCCTGTCGGAGCGCGAGTGGTTTGCGCGCGCCGTGCGTGACGCCGGGCTCATTTGGGTGGGACCGCCCGCCGAAGCCATTGCCGCCATGGGATCGAAGACCGCGGCGCGCACGCTGGCCATCGCGCACAACGTGCCGGTGGTGCCCGGCACCACCGAGGCGCTGCACGATGCGGACGAGGCGCTGGCCATCGCGGCCCGCTTCGGCTATCCGGTGTTGCTGAAGGCGGCGGCCGGCGGCGGCGGCAAGGGGATGCGGGTGGTACGCGAGGCGTCGCAGATGGCGTCATCGCTCGACGCGGCGCGGCGCGAGGCGAAGAACGCGTTCGGCGACGATGCTGTGTACGTGGAGAAGTACATCGAAGGGCCGCGCCACGTGGAGATCCAGGTGCTGGCCGACGCGCACGGCCGGTGTGTGTCGCTGGGCGAGCGCGAATGCTCGGTGCAGCGCCGGCACCAGAAGATGATCGAAGAGTCGCCCAGTCCGGCGGTGAACGCCGAGCTGCGCAAGGCGATGGGTGCGGCCGCGGTGCGCGTGGCCAAGGCGGCGGGGTACGTGAACGCGGGCACCTGCGAATTTCTGCTCGACGCGTCGGGGGCGTTCTACTTTCTGGAGATGAACACGCGCATCCAGGTGGAGCATCCCGTGACGGAACTCGTCACTGGCGTGGACCTGGTACAGTGGCAGTTGCGCATTGCGGCGGGTGAACGCCTGCCGTTCACGTCGACCATCGAGCCGCGCGGCTGGGCCATGGAATGCCGCATTACCAGTGAGGACGCTTCCAACGGCTTCCTGCCGAGTACCGGGCGCATTGGGTACCTGCGGCTCCCGGGCGGTCCCGGCGTGCGCTGGGACGGCGGTATTGGCTCCGGCTCCGAGGTGACGCTCTTCTACGATCCGATGCTTGCCAAGCTGATCGTGTGGGCGCCGACGCGTCTCGAGGCGATCGCGCGGATGCATCGCGCCCTGGGCGAACTCACGATTGACGGCGTGGAGACGTCGCGCGAGTTCCACATGCGCGTGATGGAAGACGAGGAGTTCCGTCGCGGTGACATCGAGATCCAGTGGCTCGAGCGTCGCCTCGATTCGCTGGTGGGTGCGCCGCCGCCGCGTGCGCAGGTGGAAGCGGCGGCGGTGGCCGCCGCACTCCTTGCAGAGCGTGACCGTCGATCGCGCACGCCGCGCACCGCTGCCATCGCCGGAACACTCAGCGCTACGCAGGATGCGGCGCGGCCGGAACTCTCACCGTGGGCGCGCGCGGCGCGCGCTCAAGGACTGCGCGGCGAGTGAGCGACATCGTCACGCTCGACATCACGAGCATCGCCGCCGGCGGCGACGGCGTCGCTCGGCACGAGGGGCTCGTGGTCTTCGTGCCGCGCACCGCGCCCGGCGATCGGGTGCGCGTGCGCCTCATCACCAAGGGGCGTTTCGCCCGCGGCGTCGTGCAGTCCGTCGACTCGCCCGGGCCGCATCGGACGGCGCCCGCGTGCCCGCACTACGAGCATGACCGGTGCGGCGGGTGCCAGTTGCAGCATCTCGAACTCGACGCCCAGCGTGCGGCCAAGGCGGTGATGGTGCGCGACGCCTTCGCGCGCATCGGCAAGCGCGAGGTGCCGCTGCCCGACGTGCGCGGGGCGGGGGAGCCATGGCGGTATCGGGGCAAGCTCACGCTGGCACTGCGCTGGAACGGCAGCGCCTGGCGCGCGGGGATGCACCGCGCCGGGGCCCCGGACGAAATCTTCGCGCTCAACGATTGCCTGATCACCGACGAGCGCGTGGTGGCTGGTTTGCGCGCGGTGATGACCGACGGCGCGCGGTGGCTGCCGCTGGTCCCCGAACTGCGCGCCTCGCTGCGCGTCTCGGGCGACGACCTGCTGCTCGTGGTCGAAGGGGGCCTCAAGTGGCCGCACGCGTCGGAGTTCGCGGACGCGCTGCCGTCACTCGCATCGGCGGTGTGGATCTCCGAACTCGGCGAACGCCGCGTGCTGTTCGAGCGTCGCGCGACGCGCGAGCCGGGCGCGTCGTTCGCGCAGGTGAATGCCGCCGTCGCTGCGACCATGGAGGCGCATGTGCTGGCGCTCGTCGCCGCTCACGGGGCGACCACGGTGGTGGACGCCTATGCCGGCGCCGGCGACGTGGCCGTGGCGCTGGCCGCGCGCGGCGTGACGGTGACGGCCATCGAAATGGACGCCGAGGCCAGCGCGTGGTGTGGTGGCCGGCTGGCGTCGCCGTCGCGCGCCATCGCGGCGCGCGTGGAAGATGCCCTTGCCGGCGCGCTCCCCGCCGACGTCGTCCTGCTCAATCCGCCCCGATCGGGGGTCGATGCCGCAGTGACGGCGGCATTGGTGGCGTGCACTCCGCCGCCGCGCGCCATCATCTATGTGAGTTGCGATCCGGCCACGCTGGCCCGCGACGTTGGCCGCTTGCCCGGCTGGACGGTGGCGTCGCTCGTCTGTTTCGACATGTTTCCCCAGACTGCGCACGTCGAGACGGTGTGCGAACTCGTGCCGGAGGCGGCGTGAAGTACATCGTGGACATCAACGGGGAACGGCTCGAGGTGGAACTCGACGGGGAGACCGCGCGCATTGGCGAGGCGTCCTATGCGGTCCACCTCTCCGACGTGGAAGGGACCCCCGTGCACCTCGTGGGCATCGATGACCGCGTGCATCGGGTGGTCGCGCAGCGGCACGGCGAGCGCGGCCAGTACACGCTGAGGCTCGATGGCTGGCGCATCGAGGCGGTGGCGCTGGACGAGCGTACGCGGGCCATTCGCGACCTGACGGCGACGCAGGCGGCCTCGGCCGGCCCGGCGCCGGTGACGGCCCCAATGCCGGGGATGATCGTGCGCGTGGATGTGCGGCCGGGCGACGTGGTAGTGGCCGGCCAGGGCGTGATAGCGATGGAGGCGATGAAAATGGAGAACGAACTGCGCGCGACGACCGCGGGGACGGTGGAGGCGGTGCTCGTGCAGCCCGGGCAGGCGGTGGAAAAGGGCGCGGTGCTGGTGGTGCTCTCGTGAGGTGGCGCTTGGGCGGTGGGCGCTTCTTCGTGGCGGCCTGTGTGGCCACCGCGACGGCGTGCGCCAGCACGGGCGGACCGATGCACCGCGCGCTCGATCCATCCATGGAACGCGTCGTGTCTACCGAGAACTACATTCGCGGCGTCGCAGGGATCACCGGGGACGGCACGCGCCTGATGCGTGGCGACGGCTATACGTACCTGGCCGATGTCGCCCCGCAGTTGCGCTACCTGGCCCTCACGGGTGACAGCGCGTCGTACCGCCGTCTGCGCCGGTTCGCCGATGCGCGCCTGGTGGAGCGCGACGCCGCGGGGGCCCGGCCGCGGCAACGGGTGCGCGAGGGAAGCGCGGTCTTCGACGCCGCCTCGCCCTATGACGCGCAGCGCTTCCGCGACGCGCTGGCCGCCGGGTGGCTGGCCTTCGCGGATACCGCGTCGGCGGTGCTGGCAGCCGGCTTGCGGCCGGTGGAGGCGACGGGGGCGACGAGTTCCTCTATGGAGCAGCTGGTGGAGCAGTGCGCCACCGCGGAAGCGGCGGTCGCCACCAACCCGGCTGGGGCGCAGGCGGTGCTACGAAGCGCCAAGCAGTTCCACGGTGCCCCGGCCGGGACGTCCGGCGCCCTGGGCCTGCGCGGCGCCGATGGGGACCTGGTGGTGCTTTCGTGCCTGACCCGGCTGGGGCTGGCGGTGCACGATCCCGACGCCACCGTCCGGTTCCTCGACCGCCTGCTCGACACGCTGGCGCCCTACCTGAGGGGGAGCGGGCGCCCGGATACCGGCGTCGCCGCCGAGGTGCTGCTGACGCTGCGGGCGGTGGTGGCGGCGGGGCCGGGGTATTATCGGGCCCGTTAGGGCAGAGAACGACAGATTACTACAGATAAAGGCAGAATACGACAGACGAGGCTCACTTGACCCGGGCTAAGTCGTTGCCTAGCTTGCATGTCTGTCTGAAAACAGCCCTTTGTGGCGGCCGAGACCCGGGTTGCGTTCCGCACCGGTGAGGCGAAGGACCAACCGCAGTCGAAGTACTGCATCAGTCGTCTTACATGAAGACCTATTCTGCAAAGCCGCAGGACATCGAGCACCGCTGGTTCGTCGTTGACGCCACGGGACTCGTCCTCGGTCGCTTGGCCACCGAGGTTGCGCGCATCCTCCGCGGCAAGCACAAGCCGATGTTCACGCCGCACATGGACACCGGCGATTTCGTCATCGTGATCAACGCGTCCAAGATTCGCGTCACGGGCCGCAAGGCGGAACAGAAGGAATACTTCCGTCACACCGGCTACATGGGTCACGAGCTCTACACGCCGTTCGCGACGATGCTCTCCAAGCACCCGGAGCGCGTCATCGAGAAGGCCGTGTACGGCATGCTGCCGAAGAACGCGCTCGGCCGCGGCAAGCTCCGTCTCAAGCTGCGCGTGTACGCGGGCGCCGATCACCCGCACGCCGCCCAGCAGCCCACCCCGCTCACCTTCCCGACGCTCGAGGCGAAGTAAGCAATGGCCGACCAGACCATTCATACCATCGGCCGTCGCAAGGAAGCGGTGTGCCGCCTGTACCTGAAGCCCGGCTCGGGCAAGTGGGTCGTCAACGGGCGTACGCTCGGTGACTACTTCCCGCGTCCCGTGCTCGTCTCCGCCATTCAGCAGCCGTTCACGGCCACTGACACGCTGGGGCGCTTCGACATCCAGGCCAACATCGATGGCGGTGGCGTCACCGGACAGGCCGGCGCGCTGCGCCTCGCCGTGGCCCGCGCCCTCGTGATCGTGGACGAAACGCATCGCCGCAAGCTGCGCGACCTTGGCCTGCTCACGCGCGATGCCCGCGCCGTCGAGCGCAAGAAGCCCGGCCGTCCGAAGGCACGCAAGCGGTTCCAGTTCTCCAAGCGCTAAACGCACACTCGCTGTTCATCCCGCACCGTGGGGGAGTCTGTCAGGGGTCCGGTTCGCCGGCCTGCACAGGCAAGGATCCCGCGGGACGACCCAACCAATTTCGAGGTTCCCGTACCACCATGCCCCAGCCCACGATCGACGAACTCCTCAAGGCCGGCGTCCACTTCGGACACCAGACCCGCCGTTGGAATCCCAAGATGCGCCGCTTCATTTTCGCGGAACGCAACGGGATTCATATCATCGACCTGCAGAAGACGCTTCGGCAGATCGAACTCGCCCAGAAGCTGGCCCGCGAAGTCGTGCTGCGCGGCGAACAGGTGCTCTACGTCTGCACCAAGCGCCAGCTGTCGGCCATCGTGATGCAGGAAGCCGAGCGCGCCGGCGCGCTCTCCGTGACCGAGCGCTGGCTCGGCGGGCTCCTCACGAACTTTGCGACCGTCAAGAAGCAGATCAAGCGCCTCAAGGAACTCGAGGCCGGCGCCGAGTCGGGCGGCGGGTTCGAGAACTACACCAAGAAGGAGCAGCTGATGCTCACGCGTCAGAAGGACAAGCTCCTCAAGAATCTCTCGGGCATCAAGAACATGTCGCGCCTCCCCGGGCTCATGTTCGTCATCGACGCCAAGAAGGAACGCATCGCGGTGGACGAGGCCAAGAAGCTTGGCATTCCGATCATCGCCATCTGCGACACGAACTCCGATCCGGACCTGATCACGGTGCCGATTGCCGGCAACGATGACGCCATTCGCTCGGTGGAACTGCTCTCGGGGTCGGTGACCGAGGCGATCATCGAAGCGCGTCGCGAAGCCCCGGTGCGCGAAGAAGCCGCCGACGGCGAGTCCTACACGTATTCGAGCGACCGTGGCGCCGAGCCGGAAGACGGCCGTCGTCGTGGCGGTGGTGATCGTGGTGGCCGTGGCGGCTCAGGTGGTGGTGGTGGCGCCGGCGGTGGTGGTGGCGCTGGTGCCGACCGTCCGCGTCGTCGCCGGGCCAAGCCCGACGCCATTGCGGCTCGCCTCAAGGGCGACGCCCCCGAGGCAGCAGCAGCCACGCCGGCAGCAACGCCGGCCGACAAGCCGGCCGACCAGCCGAGCGCGTAACCGCGACGGCGTGGTCATCACGCCGACCAGCGCGTACTTTTCCCGACGCCGCCGGCCGCATAGCCGGCGGCGTCTTCACAACGACATTCCGACGGGCATCAGCATATGGCTGCGATCACTGCGAAGGACGTAGGCGAACTCCGGGCCCGCACCGGCGCCGGCATGATGGACTGCAAGAAGGCGCTCGAAGAGGCCGAAGGCGACATGGACAAGGCCGTGGACGTCCTGCGCAAGAAGGGCATCGCGAAGGCCGAGAAGCGCGCCGACCGTGCCGCCTCCGAAGGGCAAATCGTCACATGGGTGGCCCCCGATGCCACGGCAGCCGCCGTCATCGAGATCAACTCCGAGACTGACTTTGTGGGACGCAACGACGAGTTCGTCGCCCTCTCCAAGGAGATGGTTGCCCAGGTGGCGCAGGACACGAACGTGGACGGCATCGTGAAGGTGGGCGCCGACGGCGCGTACCTGGCCACCGCGTGGCACGCCGATGCGGCGCGCACCGTGGGCGCCGTGGTCAAGGCCGCCTCGGCCAAGACGGGCGAGAACGTGGTGCTCAAGCAGATCGCGCGTTTTGCGACCGCTTCGGGCGCCGTGGGGAGCTACCTGCACTTCAACGGCAAGGTGGGCGTGCTGGTGGAAGTCGCCGGCATCTCCGGCGCGGCCGGCCAGGCGCTGGCCAACACGATCGCGGAGCATGTCGCCGCGGGCGTGCCGTCACCGGCGCTCGCCGTCAACCGGTCGAGCGTGGACGCAGCCGTCGTGGCGCGCGAGCGCGCGATCTTCGTGGACCAGGCCGTGCAGAGCGGCAAGCCGCAGGCGATCGCCGAGAAGATGACCGAGGGACGCATCAACAAGTTCTTCGGCGAGATCGTGCTCACCGAGCAGCCGTGGGTGCGCGACGATTCCAAGACCATCGGGCAGCTGATCACGGAGGCGGGCGCCGGCGCGTCGGTGGTGCGGTTCTCGCGCTTCAAGATGGGCGAGGCGTAGTCCCGGTGGCGGCGCTCAAGTATCCCCGCATCCTGCTGAAGCTCTCCGGCGAGGCCTTTGCCGGAGGCAAGGATTTCGGGTTCGACTTCGAGACGATGACCCGCTTCGGGCACGAAATTCGCAAGATTCACGCGATGGGCGCCCAGATCGGGCTGGTCATCGGCGGTGGCAACATCGTCCGGGGCTCGCAGCTGTCCAAGATGGGGATGGACCGGGTGAGCGCCGATTACATGGGGATGCTGGGCACCGTCATCAACGCCCTGGCCCTGCAGGACGTGCTGGAACGCGACGGGCTGGACACGCGCGTGATGACCGCCATCCGGATGGAAGAGCTGGCCGAGCCGTTCATCCGGCGCCGGGCCATGCGGCATCTCGAAAAGGGGCGGTGCGTGGTCTTTGCCGCCGGCACGGGAAACCCGTATTTTTCCACGGACACCGCGGCGGTGTTGCGCGCCATCCAGATGGAGGCGAACGTGATCATCAAGGCCACGAGCGTCGACGGCATCTACTCGGCGGATCCCAAGAAGGATCCGACGGCGACGCGCTACGATCGCATCAGCTACCGCGACGTGATGCTCGAGGAACTGGGTGTAATGGACCAGACGGCGATTACGCTCTGCAAGGAAAACTCGCTGCCCCTCATCGTGCTGAACATCAACACACCGGACGCAGTGGCTGATGCCATCCGCGGCGAGCCGGTGGGGACCCTCGTCTCATGACCACGATACCGAACATCCTGAAGGAATGCCGCGCGCAGATGGAAAAGGGCGTCGACGCGGCCAAGCGTGAGTTCTCGACGGTGCGCTCGGGCAAGGCGACGCCCAGCATGCTCGACTCGGTGAAGGTGGACGCGTACGGATCGCTGGTGTCGCTGAACCAGGTGGCGACCATCAACGCCCCCGAGCCGCGCGTGCTGATCGTCACGCCGTTCGACAAGGCGCAGACGAAGGCGGTGGAGAAGGCCATTCGCGAGGCCGACCTCGGGCTCGACCCGGCCATCCAGGGCCCGCTGATTCGCGTCCCGCTGCCCTCGATGAACGAGCAGCGGCGCAAGGAGCTGGTGAAGTTCGTGCACAAGTACGCGGAAGACGGCCGCATTGCCGTCCGCCACGCGCGCACGCACGCCCGCGACCTGCTGAAGAAGCTCGACGGCGTCTCCGAGGACGATGTGAAGCACGCGGAGAAGGATCTGCAGAAGGCGCACGATGATTACATCGGCAAGATCGAAGAGCTCATGAAGGCGAAGGAAGCCGAAGTCATGGAAGTGTGATCGCGCCATGAGCGCTGCTTCCGACGACCTTCTCGCCAAGGTGCGTGTGCAGGGCGCCGTGCCGCGCCACGTGGCGATCATCATGGATGGCAACGGGCGGTGGGCGCGCGAGCGCCTGCTGCCTCGTCCCATCGGGCACCGGCAGGGGATGAAAGCGGTGCGTGAAGTGGTGGAGGCTTCGCTCGAGGTGGGCGTGGAGGTGCTGTCGCTCTTCGCGTTCTCCCAGGAAAACTGGCAGCGCCCCGCCGGCGAGGTGTCGGCGCTGATGTCGCTGCTCGAGGAGTACATCCAGAAGGAAGCCGACGAACTGGATGCGCAGGGTGTGCGCGTCGTCTTTCTGGGCGACCTCGACCGGCTGGGCACGCCGCAGCGCGCCGCGGTGGACCGGGTCATGGCACAGACGGCCGCCAACAGCAAGCTGGTGCTGAATCTCTTTATCTCGTACGGTTCGCGCGCCGAGATCACCCGCGCCGCGCGACTGTTGGCCGAAGAAGTCGCGGCCGGCCGAATGACGCCCGCGCAGGTGGACGAGGCGGCGCTTGCCGGCAAGCTGTTCACCGCGGACTGTCCCGACCCCGACCTGCTGATCCGCACGTCCGGCGAAATGCGCATCTCCAACTTCCTCCTCTGGCAGCTCGCCTACACCGAGCTGCACATCTCGCCCGTGTTCTGGCCCGACTTCGGGCGGTGCGAGCTGTATGGGGCCATTCTCGACTTTCTGAATCGCGATCGCCGTTTCGGCCGCGTGTCGGCGTAGCCCCGGAGTATCGTGCAAGAATTCCCCAAGCGGGTGCTTGTGGCCATCGGGCTCATCCCGATCGTGCTGGGCTGCATCTGGTTCGGCGGGCCGGCGCTGGTGTCCATGCTCTCCCTCGCGTCGGGGCTCGCGGCCTGGGAGTACTACCGGCTGGCCGAAGCGCGCGGTGTGCGCCCGCTGCGTGCGCTGGGCATCGTGCTCAGTGCCGTGATCCCGATGCTGGTCCACGCGCGCTTCGTGGGATTCTGGGTGCCGCCGGTCAGTCTGGTGGCGCTGCTGATTCCCGTGCTGCTCACGGTGACGCTTTTCGCACGAGGGGTCTCGGGTGCGCCCATGGCCGTCGTGGGGGATACGCTCGCCGGCGTGGTGTACACCGGGGGGATGCTGAGCTTTGCGTACGCCCTGCGGTATCACGAGTTCGTGGTGGACGCAGCCGGCGGCACGGCGCTGGTGATGCTCCCCGTGTTGGTGACCTGGCTGAACGACAGCGGCGCCTACTTTGCGGGGCGCACCTTTGGGCGCGCCAAGCTGATGCCCACCGTCAGCCCAAAGAAGACCTGGGCCGGTGCGTACGGCGCGGTGATCACCAGCGTGGCGGCCACGTGGATCATCGCCGCGTTCATATTGCCGCGGCTGGCGCACCTCACGCTCGGCATCCCGGGGATCATCGTCGTGGGCATCGGGCTCAGCCTCGCGGCGCAGGTGGGTGATCTCGCGGAGTCGATGTTCAAGCGCGAGGCGGGGGTCAAGGACAGCAGCCAGCTGATCCCGGGGCACGGCGGCGTGCTCGACCGGGTGGACTCGCTGCTCTTCACGCTCCCCGTCGGGTATGTGCTCCTCGGGTTCTTCCTGCGATACACGCCCTGATGACGGTGCAGGGCGTCGCGATCCTGGGGTCCACCGGGTCCATCGGCACCACTGCGCTGCGCGTGCTCGCCCGGCATCGCGAGCGCTTTGCGGTGCGCGCGATCACGGCGCACGCCAACGCCGCGCTGCTGCGGAAGCAGGCCGCCGAGTGGTCACCGCCGTATATCGGGCTGGTGGAAGGCGATGCCAACGCCGATGCCTCCTGGCGCCGCGGTCCCGAGTCGCTGCTGGAAGCGGCGACGCGTGGGGACGTGGACGTGGTGCTGAATGCCGTCGTCGGCGCCGCTGGACTGGATGCGACGCTCGCCGCCCTCGAGGGGGGCAAGCGCGTGGCGCTGGCGAACAAGGAGTCGCTGGTAGTCGGCGGCCAGCTGGTGGACGCGGCGGCGCGGCGCGGCGGTGGGTTGGTGGTGCCGGTGGACAGCGAGCATTCGGCCATCCTGCAGTGCCTGGCCGGGCGCACCGCGGCTGAGGTGCGCCGCCTGGTGATCACCGCGTCAGGCGGCCCGTTTCGCGAGTGGCCCGTGGATCGCGTGCGCGCGGCGACGGTCGAGGATGCGCTGAATCACCCCACGTGGACGATGGGGCGAAAGATCACGGTGGACAGCGCGACACTGGCCAACAAGGCGCTCGAAGTCATCGAGGCGCACTTCCTCTTTGGTCTGGGGTACGACCAGATCGACGTGGTGGTGCATCCGCAGAGCATCGTGCACTCGATGGTCGAGTTCCGAGACGGCAGCGTGCTGGCGCAGATGGGGGTCCCG
>CANNKR010000024.1 GCA_947504615.1 Gemmatimonadota bacterium
CTCGACCGCCGGTCACCCCTGGCTCGACACCGTGGGCCAGGGGCCCATACGTTCTTACCTCAATGCCTTTCAAACCTTCCGCCCCATCCGTCTGTCTGATCCTGCGAACCACTCAGGATCAGCAAACCGGATGCACGCCACCGCTCTTCCCGTGATGCCCACGCCGCCGCTCTCCGACGACGTCGCCCGCGCCGCTTCCGGCGACCGGCGGGCGTTCGAGCGGCTGTACCGGGCCCACGCGGACCGGGTCTTCACCCTCTGCACCCGCATGGTGGGGGATCGGCAGAAGGCGGAGGAGCTGACACAGGACGTGTTCGTGCGGGTGTGGGACAAGCTGGGGCAGTTTCGCGGGGAATCGGCGTTCGGCACCTGGTTGCACAGAATGGCGGTGAACGTGGTGCTCAACGACCGGCAGTCCGAGAAGCGCCGGCGCGACAAGTACGATGATGGCATCGAAGATCCCGATGCCCTGTCGTACGGCGATGTGCGACCGCTCCCGGTCCCGGGATTGTCGATCGACCTGGAGTCGGCAATCGCCACGCTGCCGCCGGGAGCCAGGAAAGTGTTCGTGCTGCACGATGTGGAGGGCTACACCCACGAGGAGATCGGCGCCATGCTCGGCGTCACCTCGGGAGGATGCAAGGCGCAGCTGCACCGCGCCCGGATGCTGTTGCGAGAGGCACTCAACCGATGACCAACCCCATGCTCACCTGCGACGACGCTCAGGCGTTGATCCCCGACCTGCTTGACGGCACGCTCAGCGACACGGAGCGCGCGCGCTACGACGCGCACGCCGCGCAGTGCGCCGCATGCCGAGACCTGGCGGCCGATCTTTCAACGATCCGCGACGGTGCCGCGGCACTGCCGACGTTTGCTCCGTCGCGTGACCTTTGGAGCGGCATCGAGGCGCGCCTCGAGACGCCGGTGGTCTCCATTGCCAGCCGCCCGCGCGGCGCCGTCGGACGCTGGACCACGCGGCAGGTGGCTGCGGCCGCGGCCGTGCTGATCGCCGTCACCGCGGGCGGCACCTGGATGGCCGTTACTCAGCCTGTTGTGACCACGATGCCGTCCATAGCCAGTGCACCCGCCGCACGCACCGAACTCGTCTCGGTGGCGGACGAAAAGGGAATCGCCGCGTATGAAGGCGAGATCGGCAAGCTGCGCGACATCCTTACCACGCGCCGCGCCGAACTGGACACGGCCACCATTTCCGTCGTCGAGAAGAACCTGAAGCTCATCGATCAGGCGATCAGCGAGAGCAAGGCCGCGCTGTTGGCAGATCCCGCCAGCACGTTTCTCGCCGGCCGCCTGAACCACGCCTACGGCACCAAGCTCGACCTCCTGCGATCGGCCGCCACGTTGCCGTCGCGCACCTAGCAGTCCCCGAGGACCTGACCATGCGTTCGTTCCTGATTGCCGCCACCGCCCTGCTTGCCGCGGCCCCCGTTGCCGGGGCGCAGGACCTGCAGAAAATCGACACCACCTTCGCCTTCCCCAAGGGTGGCACGGTGAACCTCGGCCACGTCAGCGGCGATATCGTCGTCACCGGGTGGACCAAGGGCGACATCAAGGTCTTCGCCGTCATCGAGACCGGCTACCTCCAAGCGTCGCTGACATCGTCGCGGGTCAGCATCACCGCGAAGTCGCGGCGCAACCGGATGGGCAAGTCGCGGTACGAACTGTCGGTGCCGATCGGCACCGAGGTGCGCGCCTCGTCCGTGTCGGGCAACATCTCGGTGCGCGGCGTCGAGGGTGAGGTGAACGTGAACAGCGTGAGCGGCGACGTCGAAGTGCGCGATGCCGGCGACCGCGCGGAGATGCATACCGTCAGCGGTGAGGTGCACGGCTCCAGGCTGCGTGGACGCATTCGCGCCAACTCGGTGAGCGGTGACATCACCCTGGACGACGTCAACGGCGCATTCTCGGGCAAGTCGGTGAGCGGCACGCTCGACGTCAGTGGAACGCTCACCGGCCTCGAGTTCGAGAGCGTCAGCGGCGACTTCTCCTTCGCCGGCGACATCAAGGGCGACGGCTCCTTCTCGGCCAATACGCACTCGGGTGATGTGCACCTCACCCTGCCGCCCACCCTGGGCGCCATGCTCGAGTTGCAGACGTTCAGTGGCAATGTGCGCCCGGGGTTCCCCATCACGCTGCAGCCCGGCGAGGAACCGCTGAACCGGAAGAACCACCGGATGCGCTTCGCCATCAACGGCGGCGGCCCCCGCCTCAGCCTCGAGACCTTCTCGGGCGACATCATCATCGAACGCGGCGCCGCGCGCGCTCCCAAGGAGGACTGACCATGCAGCGCCTGACGATCATTGCGGCATGCGCGGCCATCGCCGTGTTCACGCCGATCGCGGGAGCGCAGGAGAGTGCGCGCGACGACTCGTTCAAGTACACGGGCGCCATCGAGGCGGGACGCACCGTCTTCGTGCGTAACCTCAACGGCGGCGTGCGGGTGGAGAGCGGCACGGGTGCCGAGGTGGAAGTGCGCGCCGAGAAACGCTGGCGCAAGGGCGATCCCAAGGACGTGAAGATCACGGCGGAAAAGACGTCGGGGGGCGACCTCCTGGTGTGCGCCATCTGGGAGAACCAGCGGACACGCTGCGATGAAAGCGGCTACCGCTCGCAGGGTACCGGTTCATGGCGGAACAACGACGTCTCGGTGGAGTTCACCATCCGCCTGCCCAAGGGCGTGAAGGTGGACGCGTCGTCGGTCAACGGCGGTCTCGACATCGCGGGTGCCACCGCGGCGGTGAAGGCCCGCACGGTGAACGGCGGCATCCAGGCCTCGTCGACCAGCGGCCCGGTGAACGCCAAGACGGTGAACGGCGGCATCACGGTAAAAGCCGGCACCATCGGGGACGGCCCGGCGGAATACGAGACGGTCAACGGCAGCATCACGCTCGAGTTGCCGGAGAGCACGAACGCCGACATCACGATGCGCACGGTGAACGGCAGCATCACGTCCGAGGACTTCCCGATCACCGTCCAGGGGCGGTTCGACCGGCAGCGCATTTCGGGGAAGATCGGCAAGGGCGGGCCGGAGATCAGCGTGTCGGCGGTCAACGGGTCGATCCGGTTGCGGCGCAACTAGCCTCACGCGGGAATCGGGTCGATAAACACGGAGACCGGAGGAGCGCGGAGGGCCACGGAGGACTACAACGGCAACAACTTTCAAGGGGGTGTGGCGGACAGTACTCTGCGCCAACACCCCTTTGAATTGTTCTTTTGCCGTCCTCTGTGGCCCTCCGCTACCTCCGGTCTCCGTGTTGAAAAGCCACACCTCCCATTTCCGTGTTGAAATCAATAAAACCCACCGCCGACGGGTGAACTTTTCTCCCGGATCGGCGTTATAATTGAGGCACACCTCTCGATCCTTCAGGAGTTGACCTCGATGGGTTTTTCCCGCTTCGCCCAGATGCCGACGCTGGTCCTCACCGGCTCGCAGCGCGCCACGCTGGTGCGCCGCACGTATTCGCTCGTCTTTGCGTCCGTCATCGTCACGATGATCGGCACGTCGGTGGCCATGACGCAGGAAGCGCTGCTCCTCAGCGCCGCGCGCCATCCGTTCATCACGATGATCCTCGCCATGGTCCCGTTGTGGATGGCCATGAAGAGCCGCGAGAGCGCGCCGCGCGCGCTGGGCTTTGTCTTCCTGTTCAACCTCGTGATGGGCGTCTCGATTGCGCCGATCATCTACGTCTATAGCCGCAACGAACCCGGCATCGTCGGCCAGGCCGGCATCCTGACGCTGAGCACCTTCGGGATACTCACGCTGTACGCCTGGGTCAGCCGCCGCGACTTCAGCGCGTGGGGCTCGTTCCTGACCGTCGGCCTGTGGGTGCTGATCGGCACGTCGCTGCTGAACATGTTCTTCAAGAACCAGACGGCCGGCCTGTGGATGGCGGCGGTCGGCGTGCTGCTGTTCAGCGGCCTGCTGGTGTACGACACGTGGCGCCTGCGCAACGTCTACGGCCCGGATGACTATGTGCCGGCCGCGGTACAGATCTACCTGGACCTGCTGAACATGTTCCTGTTCGTCCTCCAGCTGCTGGGCGGCGGACGGAACCGCAGCTAGACGGTCGATCCTGGATACGAGATGAGCCCGGAGACGTTCTCTCCGGGCTCATGTTTTTCCTTCCGCGGGCAGCGTGCTACGCCCGCAAGTCCGGCGTCTCGCCTTCGGGTTCGATGGCCAGCGCGTTCATCGTGCGGGCCAGCGCAAGATCGCGCGTGGTGATCCCCCCACTGTCGTGCGTGCTCAGGGTCGCCGTCACCCGTGCGTGGCGAATGTCGAGGTCCGGATGATGATTGGCCGCCTCCGCTGCCTCGGCGACACGTGCCACCCACGCGATCGCCAGCGGGAACGTCGCAAATTCGAACGCCTTCACGATCACCTCACCCCGGCGCGACCAACCATCGAGCGCGTTGAGTTCGCGCTGGACTTCGATGTCGGAGAGGGTGGGGAGAGGCATCTGAGACGGTAGACGGTGGACGGTAGACGGTAGACGGTCGACGGTCGACGGTCGACGGTCGACAACAGGGCCGTGATGAATCCTATGCGCCGCCGGCCGCTTCGCCAACCGCGATCGGCCGGTCGTCGGCCGCCGCCTGCCGCCGCTGCTGAATCATCTGCGCTACCACGCTGATCGCAATCTCGGCCGGCGTGTCGGCCCCCACGGCCATCCCCACCGGGCAAACGATGCGGGCGATGGCCGCCTCGTCCACATCCCATCCGCGCAGCGCCTGCGCCGTCAGCGCGGCCTTGCGACGCGAGCCCAGCATGCCGAGGAAGCGCGGGAAGACCGGCGCGACCTGCGCCGCGATCAGGGCGTCGTGCTGGTGGCCGCGCGTGCAGATGACCACGAAGTCGCTCGGCATCACGGCCGCCGCGCGCACGTCGCCCAGATCGCAACACAACACCTGCTCGGCCCACGGCAGCCGCTGTGCGTCGGCGAACTCGGCGCGGTCGTCGACGATCGTCACGCGAAAGCCACTGAAGGCGGCGGCTTCGCAGATACGCGCGCCCACGTGTCCGCCGCCAAAGACCACCAGGCGCGGCGCCCCCACGAGCGCTTCCACCACCACCTCGTCACCGAACCACGGCGTCTCGCGCGCCGCCTCGTAGGCCGCGGCCGCCGCGTGCAGTGACGCGTCGCCGTCGAGCCCGATGCGCCGCGTGGCGGTGATCAGCAGCTTGGCGGGCGCACCGTCAGGCCAGGTGCGCGCCGTGGCCAGCACCGCACGATCGCCACGCGCCACCACCGCGGCCGCCTCGGCGTACAGCGCGGCGAGCATTGCGTGGGGGAACACGGGTTCGATGAAGACGTCCGCGGTGCCCCCGCAAGTCAGTCCGTAGTCACCCGCCAGTTCGGCGTTCAGCGAATGCTGCGTGCAGACCGGCAGGCGTCGTTCGCAGACGTCGAGCGCACGTTCCATCACCTCGGCTTCCAGGCAGCCGCCCCCGATGGTGCCAAAGCGCGCGCCGTCGGCCGTCACCAGCAGCTTGGCGGACGCGCTCATCGGCAGTGAGCCGCGGCGGCGCACCACGGAAGCCAACGCGCCCACGCCGCCGCCGGCGGCGAGGCGTGCGCATTCGTGAAGGAGGGCGGCCAGACTCATGCTGCGATGTTATCGCGGCGCGGCGGCAGGCGCCACCGGGACGCGCGGGGTGGTGATTACCGGCGGCGTGGCTTGCGGCGCGAGGGGCGGTGCCACGAAGATGCCGCCGTCGGCGAATGCCGCGACGCGCACGAGCCCCGCGCGGACGACGATCGAGTCCGTGTTTGCCGTCTCGGGACTCTGCGCCGTCCACGCGACGACCGCCCCGTTGGTGGCGCGCAGGCGCGCCACGAAGGCGTGCATGGTGGCGGCATCGAGCGTGCGGGGGACATCGCGAATGCGCCGGTCGAGATGGAACCAGAGGGCGCACGGCCAGTTGGTGTAGAGCGCCCGCTCGGGATCCTGCCCCCGTGCCCAGGCCAGCGTCGGTGAGTCGCGCCACTCGCGCCCGGCAAAGTCGCCGCCTTCGGTGAGCGCGTAGCGCACCTGGATTTCGTCGGCCGTGAGTGCGGCAACACTCCACACGGCCAGCGCCAGCGCGCCGAAGACGCGCGACGGACGCGAAATCACGCGCCACGCGCGCGCCGCAAGGACGGCGGTGCTCACGACGGCCAGCGGCACCAGCGGAACGATCAGACGGAAGTCAAACGGGATGTCGGGGTCGGCGAGTGCGCGCGCGGCAAGGACAAGCCCCGCATACACGAGCGCCAGCAAGCCTGAGGCGATGAGCAGCGCGTGTTGTTCGGCGTGTCGCGGATCGCCCACTGGCGCCACCGGCGCCACGGCCGGCTCCCGCGTGGTGTCCTCAGGCGTGCGTGCCGTGCTCCACGAGAGCGCGGCGATGGCCACGAGCGTCGCCCCTGCCGCGAGCCATGGCACCGGCTGCCCGTCGAGCGACGGCGCCAGCAGGTGCGCGATGGAGCGCGCCCCTTCGTCGAGCGTGGGACCCCAGCCGCCGTAGAGCGCCAGCCGGCGAATGGGGGACTCACGCCCCGGTGCGCGCGCGCGCGTCAGCGACCATGCCGCCAGCGCGAGCAGCGACGGCGCCACGGCGAGCGCGGCGCGGCGCAGGCGATCTCGCCAGGGCGCGGTGGTGTCTCGCAGGGCCCACAACGCCGCTGCGCCAGCCACCGAGAGTCCCGCATAGCGCACCATCGTGGCCGCGGCGGCAATGACACCATGCATGAGCGCGGCGCGCGGGCGACCCACGAAGCTCCACAGCGCGAGCGTGATCAGCGCCAGAAACAGCGGCTCGCTGAGCACCGAGAGGTGCACGAGCACATAGGCCGGCGAGAGCACCATGGCCAGCGCGCCCAGCGCGGCGCCCCAGGCGCCGACGGCGGGCCAGAGGGCAAGCATCACGGTGGCCGTGGAGACGCCGGCGGCCGCGCCCTGCACGAGGCGCGCGGCAAGCCGTGCGTCGACGCCCAGTGCGATGGGGGCGGCCAGCACCGTCGCGTAGCCCGGCGGAAAATGGGCGAGCGGCTGTGTGGTGCTGTCACTCCACCACGGCGCCATCGGAATGCGCAACGCACCGTCAGCGGCGAGCGCGCGGGCCGCGCCGAGGTACGACATGGCGTCCGGATCGAGCCCGGGCCCGGGCGACGCGGTGAAACGGAACGCGCCCGCCGCGATGGCGAGCGCGCATCCTGCCACGAGACCGGCGCGTCGCACCGCGCGCGTCAGCGCCACGCGCGTCAGATGAGGATGGCGGCCAGGGTACGCGTCAACTGCTCGACCGTGAACGGCTTGGCCAGGAAGGCGCGCCGTGGCGCGGGGAGTTCCTGATCGAGACGGCCATCGGTATAGCCCGACATGTAGACGACGCGCGGCTCATCCAGGATATCGGCCAGCTTGCGCACGAGCGATGGGCCGTCGAGGCCGGGCATGCGCACATCGGTGAGCACCACGTCGATGTGTCCGGCGTTGTCGCGCGCAATCTGCAGCGCTTCTTCGCCCCCCGAGGCCTCGAGCACGGTGTACCCGTACTTGGCGAGGATGCGGCGCGAGGCGATAAGCACCGATGTGTCATCGTCGACAATCAGCACGACAGCTGGTCGTGGCGCAGGCACTCCGGATCGTTTCGCCGCGTCGGACATGGTTACCGTACCGCCCCCTGGCATCGAGTTGACGCCACTGGGGTGTTCCGCGTTCGCTTTCAGGAGCGGGATGCTCATCGGGATGTATTGCGACAGCGGATTCGAGGGCAAACAGCAGGTGCACCCTGCGTTCGGATGGGCTACCCTGCATCGGGCAGACGCGTCACCGTCTCGGGATGTAACACCGGGAGTCATGGTGGGCAACGACCCCCGGAAACGGGAATTATCACCGCTTGCGCTTTCGGTATTTATTCGGTAATTACCAATCCCATCCACCCCGGTGCTGCCCGTGTCACTTGCCGTCCTGCGCCAGCAACTTGCCGATATCGTCGAGGGGACCCGGCCCACGATGCCCGGTCTCGCCACGGGCGTGGCTGCACTCGACGCCGCACTTCCGGGCGGCGGGCTCCCCCGCGGACGCCTGACCGAAATAGCCGGCGCACCGGGCAGCGGCGTCACGACGTTTGCGCGACATCTCGTGGCTGCCGCGCTCACCGCGGGATGGTGGGTGGCCTACGTCGATGCCGCGCGTACCCTCGCCCCGCGCGATTGGGCCGCACTCGGCACGCACGAGGGATTGTGGGTGGTGCGCCCCTCCGACGCGGCACGCGGCGCGTGGTGCGCCGACGTGTTGCTGCGCAGCGGCGCCTTTGGCCTGGTGGTGCTCGACGGCGCGCCCGCACTGCCGCGTGCAGTCGCGGTGCGCCTGGTCCGCCTGGCCAGGGCGAGCGACGCGGCCTTCGTGCTGCTCGGCGCCGACGGACAGCGCTCGGGCATCGCCGGCGCGCTCCAGTTGCGCGTGCAGCGCGTGCGCAAGCGACCGGCGGCGACGCTCGACCTGACGGCACGGCTCGCGAGCAAGTCCCCTGCCCCGCCGGTGAGGTTGCGGCACATGGCAATCACGATCGAAAAGGGTGCCCCCGTACAGCGTGTGGAGGTGGAGTGTGTCCGTGAAGGAGCGCGTCGCGTGCGTGAGGATTCCCAGGTTCCCGATCGGCGCGGTGTGGCTCGACGCGACGGCGAACGACGTACCACGCACGCCGCCAAGAGCCGTCGCGCCACCACCCAGTCTGCCGACCGACCATCAGGAGGAGCCGCCTCCGCCGCACTGGGACGAACGCCCGCTCGCCCTGCGTGATGGCCCGCGCCTGCGCGTGGTCACGGCCGCCGCGGCGCGCACGCACGTGCGCGCGGGAATGACCATCGCCGAGGCACGGTCGCGCTGCGCATCGCTGGACGTGCGCGCGTGGGATGACCGGTGCGTAACGCGCGAACTGGCGCGGACGAGCGCGGCCTTTTTGGCGGCCAGTCCGCAGGTGGCGCCGGCAGCCGGTACGCCGGGCACCTGGTGGATTGGCGCGACGGGTTTCGACGGGCTGGGTGGTGAGCAGGCGCTCGCCGATACGCTGCAACGCATGGCGCAGGTGTGGCACCCGCATGCGAGAGTCGCCATCGCGGATTCCTGTGTGGCGGCGAGGGCGGCAACGTGGAAGACGGTGGACGGTAGACAGCAGACGGTAGAGGACGGCCGACGGCCGACGGCGTACAACGTAGAGCGTACCGCCTACAGCATCGTTTCGCCCGAAAGCGATGCGTCCTACCTCGCACCATTGCCGCTCACCCTCATCCCCATGGACCCCGAGATCCGCGACGCTCTGGTCGCGCTCGGCCTTGGCACGTGCGGCGCCCTGGCCGCGCTTGTCCCCGGGGACGTGGAGCGGCGCTGGGGCGCGGCGGGGTTGCTTGCGTGGCGACTGGCGCAGGGGATCGACCCGCGGCGCCCGACGCTGGCGCGCACCACGCAGCCGCGACAGGTGCACGCTGAACTCGCCATGAGCACCACCAGCACCGAACCACTGCTCTTTCTTGTGCGTGGCGCGCTCGAGCACCTCATGGCCGACCTCGTGCGCGACGCGCGCGCGGCGGCGGCAGTATCCATTACGCTCACGCTCGACGACGGGCGGGGCGCCCTCCCCTCGGGCGGGATGCCGCACACCATCACGCGCGAGGTGCGTGCGCCGCGTGCGCTGGCCCGCGTGGCCCCGTGGTTCGAACGGTGCCGTGCGATGCTCGACGGCTGGACGCTCACCGCACCGGTGAGCGCGGTGGCGGTCACCGTCACCGTCATCGCGCCGATGAGCGCCGAGCAGGGCGACCTGCTGGCCCCCGCGTGGCGCGATCCCGCGGCGGCCGAGGCGGCGTTCGAGCGGTTGCGTACGACGCTCGGCGTGCAGGGCGTGGTGCGGCCGGTGGCCGTCGATGCGTACGGCCCCGATCGTGAGGGGAGGTGGGACAGCGTCGAGACGGCGGATCAGACGGTAGACGGTAGACGGTTGACGGTAGAAAATGGCGTGCGCAGCGATGGATCACGCGGCACGCCCTCATCCACCGTCTACCGTCCACCGTCCACCGTCTACAGTCCACCGTCCACCGTTTCGTTGCGGTTGCTCGAGCAACCCGAGCACGTGGCGGTGGTCGTCGGTCCGCGCGGCGATCCGCGTGCCTTCGACTGGCGCGGGCGCCGCATTCCGATTGCGCGCGCCGAGGGCCCGGAACGACTGTCGGGGGCGTGGTGGACCGAATCGCCATTTGCGCGCGAATACTGGCGCTGCGAAAGCGATGACCTGGAACAGGAGTTCCTGCTGTACCGGGACCACGCGGGGTGGAAGCTGCAGGGGTGGTACGATTGAGAGCGCGAGAGCGTGCGACTACGCGGCTGGCCCCGAAAATCCTTCGCGATGCATGGCGCCCCAGCCACGCTCACCGCGGAAAACCTTCCAGAACGCGTGCAGCCGGTAGTACACGGTCAGCTGCCGGTACCCGAAGCCTTCGATGACGGCATAGAACAACAGGCGCCAAAGATCACTGCGGACGTTGTAGCGACGGAACGTCACTTCCTCAAGCACGATGGCCCACAGCGACAACAGGATGCCGTACCCGATGGCGACGGCCAGGAACACCAGGGCGAACGACCGGTCGACCACACCAAAGAACAGGCCGAGGATGAGCCCGAGGTAGCCGACCACCTCGACGATGGGTGCCAGCATCTCGCCGAACGCGAAGAACGGCAACGCCACCATGCCCACGGCACCATAGCGCGGATTGAACAGCATGCCCCGCCGTTCCCACACGGTGCCGATGAGCCCGCGATGCCACCGCTCCCGCTGGCGGTGCAGCGTGGTGAGCGACGCCGGCACCTCGGTCCACGCCACCGGATCCGGAATGAACGGCATCACCGCCTTGATCTTGTGTTCGCGCAGGTAGATGTGCAGCCGGACGGCGAGATCCATGTCTTCCGTCACGTTGCCCGTCTGGTAGCCACCGATAGCGAGCAGGTACTGCCGCGCGAACAACCCAAAGGCGCCGCTGATGATCAGGTTGCCGCCGATGCGGTTCCACCCGAGGCGCCCGAAGAGGAAGGCGCGCAGGTACTCCACGGTCTGGCACCCGGCCAGCCAGCGCTTGTCGACGCGCGCCTCCACGACACGACCGAACTCCACCGTGCACGCATTGACCACGCGGATGGTGCCGCCGATGGCGGCGATGTCGCGACCCAACAGAAAGGGACGCGCCAGGCGCAGCAGGGCGTCGGGCTCGATGAGCGTGTCGGCATCGCAGGAAATGACATACGGGAAGCGCGCCGCATTGATGGCGGCGTTCAGCGCGTCGGCCTTGCCGCCATTCTCCTTGTCGATGACGAGCAGCTTGGAATGCGTGCGCGAGCGGTAGACCGCGCGGATGTTCGCACAGGGAATGATCCGCGGGAACGCCGGCGGCGCCTCGTACAGGTCGAAGTGGCGGACCAGTGCCTCCATGGTGCGGTCCGTGGACCCATCGTTCACGAGCACCACCTCGTGCCGCGGATACTCGAGCGTCAGGAACGAGAGCACGCTCGACGCAATGCTGACTTCCTCGTTGAACGCCGGCACGAGCACCGAGATCGGCGGGAGCGAATCCGTGGAGAGGACGCGGGCGAGGTACTTGTCGTCGGCCAGCTGGAAGTGCGTCCAGAGTTCCGGGAACGAGAGCAGCAGCAACAGCGCGTAAAACGAGTTGAGCAGGATGAAATAGAAGAGGATGGCCCAGTCGAGCCCCACGAGCGCCTGCGACAGGGTGTGCATCAGGCGTCCGCCAGCTCGAGCACCGCGCCATCCGACAGCCCCGACGTCATTTCGGCCATCTCGCGCGCAAAGCGATCGGGGGACTGACGGGAGCGGCGGAGCGCCGCGCGCCCCGACTCACCCAGCAGCGCGAGCGCGAGCGCCGAACGAAAGCGGACCCACCACGCGCGATCCGTGAGTCCCCGTTCGAGCAGGGGTTGGGCGGCCTCGGCCCGCAGCACGCCAAGCGCCTGCGCCGCCGCCGCGCGCACGAAGTCCTGCGGATCGTCGAGCAGCCGCATCAACGCCTTCACCGAGTCGGCGTGCGGATAGCGGCGCAACGCACGCGCAGCCCGCGCGCGCACTTCGGGGCTGGGATGCGTCACCAGGTCCGTGATCGTGCACCGCAACGACGGCAACGCGAGTGACTCGGCCAGACTGAGCCAGGCCGCCAGATCATCCGGCGATTCGTGGGACTCGAGGCTTGCGGACAACGGACCCTCGGCCAGCCGCCACGCCACCTTTAGCGTACTCGTCAGGAAGAGACGCACGGCCAGCGCCTCCTTGGGGTACTGCGAGACCGCGAGGGCCACGAGGTCCGGATCGTCCACGGCGACGAGCGCCTGGGCGGCCGCGAGTCGCACGGCCGCATGGGAATCGGCGAGCAACGGGCGCAGGCGATCCGCGTCGGCGAGCGTGCCGACGATTCCCAGGGCGCGGGCCGCGTCAAGGCGCCGCCACCAGCGCCAGCTCGAGGATCCCGAGAGCGCCCACTCGACCCATGGATCGGGTCGCAATGCCGCGCCGAAGCTGGCGTGCAGCGAGCGGGCCACGCGCATGTCATGCAACTCGGCGCCGAACGCGAGCGCGGCATCGAACGGCATGTCGCGCAGGGCATCGGCGACGCGACGCACGGTCCCCGTGCCGATCAACCACTCCCTGAGCGGGTCGTTGACCTTCAGGCGGGCCCCGCGCAAACGCTCCCCGCTGCGCAACAGTCGCTCGCGACGCAGGAAGATGAAGATCATCAGCAGCACCACGAAGAGCGCCTGCACGGCGGCAATGACGCCGAGCACGACGAGCAGGCTCACCGTCCGCTCCGGGGCTGGCGCACCCAGCGCGGGAGCTTGGCCATGAGCACGCGCAGGCTCACCGGCTTGGTGAGGTAGTCCGTGGCGCCTGCGCGGAGGGCGCGCACCTGGTCGGCGTCGCCGCCGTGGACGCTGAGGAAGACGACGACGAAGTCCCGCGGACGTTCGACGCGCAACCGTTCATGGATGGAGTGCCCATCGAGCCCCGGCAGGTCGAGGTCGAGCAGGACGAGCGGCTTCTGCGACCCGACCTTCATCGCACGCAAGGTCTCGAGCGCGGCGGGTCCGGTGCGCAGGACCTGATATGTGTATCCGTCCTGCCGGAGTGCGTACTCCAGGAGGTCAGAGAGCGCCTCATCGTCCTCGACGATGACCACGTCCGGGGCTCGGGTCGAATCCTCGGGACTCCACGCCCGGTTCGCCTGGCCCCCGCTGATCGCCGCAGCGGCGGCATCGGCCGCCGCGTGCCACAGGTCGTCGAGTTGCATCGCACCGACCGTCGACGCTTCCGCGACGCCGACGACCCAGGCGGGATCATCCGGCTGCTCCGCCCGCAGTATCTCCAGCCCGCGCAATATCGGGTCGAACCCTTCGCGACTGGTCGCCACGAGCGAGACATCGTCATAGTGTGCAATTAGCGCGCCTTCGCCGCGCAGCGCGCGCGCCAGATGGGCGCAGGCATGCGGCCACCGGCCCGCATCGGCAGGATCGACCAGACGGATCATCGCCGCACTCAGCACGCCCCCCTCGCGACGCAATGCACCAAACAGCTGCGCGCCCTCCCGCAAGCCGACCTCGTGCTCGGGGAGTCCGGACGCAGGGCTCAGGCCGTGGGCCAGCCGATGCTGTCGCACCTGCTCCAGGCGAGCCAGCAACTGCGCCCTGAGTTCGGCGGGCGCCACCGGCTTGGGCAGGAAGCCGTCGGCGCCGACCGCCACCGCTTGCTCGCGCGCCTCCTGACTCGAGTCGCCGGAGAAGAGGACGACGGGAAGATCCGCCCAGTCCGGGTCGGCACGCAGCAGGCGCGTGAGTTCGAAACCGGAGGTCGAGGGAAACTGCACATCCATCAGGAGTACGCCGGGCCGTTCGTCATTGAGCGTCGCAAACAACCGCGCCGGATCCTCGATCGTGACGACCCGCAACCCCGCGTCCTCGCAGATGGCCCGGGCAAGCAGGAGGATCATCGGGTCGTCGTCGAGAACCACCACGGACCCTCCGGCCACCGACGTGCGCTGCGCGAGCCGCTCGATGATGACGACCAGATCGTCGGGCGTGATGTCCAGGTCGACCATCGTGATCACCGCGGACGAACGGCCGACGACGGCGTTCGGTTGTCGCGGATCGGCCAGCAACACGAGCGGCAGCCCGACGGGTACCTGCAGCGCAAGCCCAATCTCGGCCGGCGCCAGGACGGCGTACGGGCGTTCACGCCGGCGCATGCGCTCACGAAAGTCGCTGGCGCTCAGGACCGTGAAGTGCACACCCGCGGCCGGCGCGAGGCGGCTCCATTCGGCCATGTGTCCCATTGGAGGATCCACGCACCACACCTCGCGCACGTGGACGTCGATCGGGCGACCATCCCCCTCCACGAACAACGGTTCCAATCCGTCCGCAAACCGGCGCAGGTGCGCACCACGATCCCTGGCCTCGAGCGTCGGGTCGATGAACCAGGTGGCGGCACGCTGTTCCATGCGCCCGATGCGCTCGCTGGCGTCGTCAAAGCCGTACGATCCCGAAGAACCCCGCAGTCGGTGGAGTTCACGCCGCAACGCATCCAGCACGCCGGCGGCGCGCGGATCGAGTTCGAGTTGCGTTGCGTACTCGCGCAACCGACCGACCGCCGCGAGCGCGGAGGCCCGGAACCGGTCGCGCAGCGCATTCGACGGTGATGTCATCTGAGAAATCTCCCCACCGGCACCGCCGTTCGTAATGCCTTGTAAGTCAAAGACGCACCGCAGTCAGTATGAATAGCGCCCTCCCAGCGAGAGGGCGCTGTAGCGATAATCACCCTCGTGCAGCGTCGCCGTCGAAGCGACGTTCGCGTAGACGAACGTCGCCAGGATCTCACGCCCGGGGGCGAAGCGCCACCCAGTGACCAGCGTGGCGCGGGGTACCGTGCGCCGTTTCGCGGCATCGTGCTCGAAGCGCACGCGCTGCAGGGCCAGCGCAGCGTCCGCGCGCAGCACGACGCCCAGATCGTGCGGGCGCTCCCACACCGTGCCCACCTCGGCAAGGCTCTGGCGCTGCGGCGCATAGAAGACGCCATAGGCGGGCCGGTTCCATGCGGTGGTGCGGGCGGTCGCCGAGAACGCGAAGCTGCGATGCACCGTCCATTGCGCCCTGGCCAGGGCGGTCGTGCGGCTGCGCCCACCATCGAGATCACCCCGCGCCTGCCCAGCGCCTGCGGCGACCGCGATCGTGAGTTGCGACGTAGCCCGCACCGACGCATCGGCGGCGAGCGTGCCGAACATCAGGCCGCGCGACAGCGTCGAGCGCACTTCGTCGAGCGGCGCACGCGCCGCCGCGAGGCCGACCGTAAGCCGATCGTTCATGACGCGAGTCACCTGGAGGATGCCGGTGAGCACATCGCGCAGGGGCACCGTGGCGACGCCGGCGTCGAGGCGCGCCACGCCCAGGTCCCCGCGCCACGAGACGTGCCGGTGCGGCGGCTGCCAGAGCAGGCTGCCGCGCAGCGCCGTGGACTGCGCCACGGCGCCCTGGCCGACACGCCGCTGCTCAGCGACCAGCGCCCAGCGGCCGCCCCACGCCCGCGCGCCGGCGAGGCCGAGACGCATGGACTCCAGCAGGTTCCCGTCGGAATCGTCCGCGCGCATCAGCGTCGTCGAGAACTGCGGGGCGATCTCGGCGCGCACCCAGCGCATCTGCTGCTGCGCATCGTCATAGCCGGGATGCACGCGCAATGCCTGGTCGAGCGCCACCCGGGCGTCGAATGGGCGTCCCATCCAGCGCTGCACCTGCGCAAGTCCCACCCACACTTCCGGGTCCTTTGGGAACCGGACCGTGAGCTTCTCCCACGCGACCTCGCTTCCGGCGAGGTCTCCACGCCACGCCTGCACCAAAGCCGCGCCCTTCTCGGCGTCAACACCACCCGTGGTGCGCAACGAGTCGTACAGCGCTTCGGATTCGGCGAGTGATCCCTTCCAGGCGAGGACGCGCGCGATGGCAAGCGCGGCCTCGACGTCGTCGGGATGCCGGGCACGCCAGTCCCGGTACGCCACGAGCGCATCGGGGAGACGCCCCCATGCGCCCAGCGCCCGGGCGCGCCCCAGGGCGGCGTCGCGATACTCGGCGTTGCGCGTGAGGACCGTATCATACGTCGCCACCGAGGCCGCGAAGCGCGAGGACCAGGCGTAGACGCGTGCAAGTCCCACACGCCCGTCGAGGTCACGCGGCTCGAGGCGCACGTAGAGCTCGTACAGGCGGATGGCCTCCGGAAACTGGCCCTCCCACGACAACAGGGTGGCGAGACGGTAGGCGGCCCGCGACGTCGCGGTGGAGTCGGCATCCACGATGCGCTGGTAGAGCGCACGGGCCTTGGGCAGGTCGCGGACGTCCCACGCGGCATCGGCCGCTGCGAGCGTCGAATCGGCGACGGGACGCTGCTGCGCGCCACCGATCCCCGCGCACGCACCCAGCAGGAGCGCGCTGCGTCGCAGCGATCGGGCGAGAACCGGCGGCATCGAACACATCGTGAGTCTCTGTTGATCGGGACGCAGGGAGAGCCTGAGGAAGATCTCCCGACTCGCCGGGCACGACAAGCGCCGTGCGGGCGACGGCGCGCCACGCTCTCCCTTGTTTTCGGTGTTTATTCGGGTATATTCTGGCACGTATTTCGCTTCCCGCGCGGCCGGGCGCACGAGGCGGCCCGCCCCTTCACGTCCAGCGCCCGACTTCCGCGGTGTACGCCGAACTGCACTGCCACTCCACATTTTCGTTGCTCGACGGCGCTTCCGATCCCGAGCGCCTCGTGGAGCGCGCCGCAGAACTTGGGCTCCCGGCGCTCGCGCTCACGGACCACGATGATCTGGGCGGGGCGGTGCGGTTCGCCACGGCGGCACAGGCGGCGGGGCTGGCGGGGATCATCGGGGCGGAACTGAGCGTCGAGACGGTCGACGGTCAACGGTCAACGGTCGACACGGCGGCTCCTTCTACCGTCTACCGTCCCCCGTCTGCTGTCACCCACCTCGTGCTCCTCGCCGAGTCCCGCGCGGGCTACGCCAACCTGTCGTCACTCATCACGAGCGCACGCATGGCCCATCCGCGCGGGACGCCGCGCGTGTCGCTCGACACGCTGGCGCGGCATACCGACGGACTGTACGCGCTCACCGGCTGCGCGCGCGGCGCCGTCCCCCAGGCGCTGCTGCGCGGCGATCGCGACGGCGCGTGCCACGCCCTGGCCACGCTGCTCGATCTCTTTGGCCGGCGCGTGTCGGTGGAGGTGGGGGATCACGCGATCCCCGAGGAGCGCACCCTCGCCCGCGAACTCATCGCGCTTGCCAAGGCCATGGACGTGCCGTGGGTGGTGACCAACAACGTGCACTACGCGCACCCCACCGGGCGGCTGGCGCACGACGTGCTGTGCGCGCTGCGCCACGGCATGACGCTCGACGCCATGGGGACGCGCCTGCGTCCCAACGGCGAGTTCTACCTGAAGGGACACGCGCAGCTGCGCCGCCGGTGGCAGGAGGACGAGTCGGGGCTCGCGCAAACACTGGTGATCGCCGAACGGTGCGCCTTCCGGTTGCAGGACCTGCGGCCGCGCCTGCCGCGTTTCTCCCTGCCGCCGGGCGTCGGCGAAGACGAGTATCTCGCCCGGCTGGTGGAAGCCGGGGCCGAAGAGCGATGGGGATGGCGGCGCACGGCGCGGCACGACAAACAGCTCGCGCACGAGTTGTCGCTGATCGGCACGCTCGGGCTTGCCGGCTACTTCCTGGTGGTGTGGGACATCGTGCGCTTTGCGCGACGCGACGGCATCCTGTGCCAGGGGCGCGGCTCGGCAGCCAACAGCGCGGTCTGCTATTGCCTGGGGATCACGGCGGTGGACCCCATCAAGCTCGAACTGCTGTTCGAGCGGTTCCTCAGCGAGGAACGCACCGAGCCGCCCGACATCGACATCGATTTTGCGCACCGCGACCGCGAGCGCGTGCTGCAGTACGTGTACGACAAGTACGGGCGCGAACACGCGGCGATGGTCTGCGAGCACATCACGTGGCGCGGGCGCAGCGCGGTGCGCGATGCGGCGCGCGTGCTCGGCTTCTCGCCGCAGCAGGGCGACGCGCTGGCGCTCCGGGCGGACCGTGGCTCGGCGAAGCGCACGGCCGAGGCGCTCCGGGAGACGGCAGACGGCCTCGACGCCAGCGACCCTCGCGTCCGTGCCCTCGCCGACGTCGTCGAGGGGTTGCACAAGGCGCCGCGGCATCGCGGCATCCACGTGGGGGGCTTCGTCATCACCGAGGAGCCGTTGTGCACGGTGGTCCCCATCGAACCGGCAGCCATGGACGGGCGCACGGTGATCCAGTGGGAAAAGGACGACCTCGACCCCGTGGGGCTCGTGAAGATCGACCTGCTCGGCCTCGGCATGCTGACGCTGCTGCAGGACTGCATCAAGTACGTGCGCGCCACGCGCGGCGTGACCATCGACCTCGCGCAGCTCGACACCGGCGACCAGGCGGTGTACGACGACCTCTGCCGCGCCGATACGGTGGGCGTATTCCAGGTGGAGAGCCGCGCGCAGATGAACACGCTGCCGCGCCTGAAGCCGCGCTGCTTCTACGACCTCGTGGTGGAAGTCGCGCTCATCCGGCCGGGGCCGATCCAGGGGCAGATGGTGCATCCGTACCTGCGGCGGCGCGCCGGCGAGGAGGCGGTGACGTACCCGCACCCGTCACTGGAACCGGTGCTCAAGCGCACGCTCGGCATCCCGCTCTTCCAGGAGCAGGGGATGCAGGTGGCCATCGTCGCCGCCGGGTTCACCCCCGGCGAGGCCGACGTGCTGCGCAAGGCGATGGGGCACAAGCGCAGCCACGAGCGCATGGCCGCCATCTGCCAGAAAATGATCGAGGGGATGAAGGCCAACGGCATCGCCGACGACATCGCGCAGCGCATTTACCAGCAGATCAATGCCTTTGCCGACTACGGATTTCCCGAGAGCCATGCGGCAAGCTTTGCGCTCATCGTCTACGCCAGCGCCTACCTGCGGCACTATTACGCCGCCGAATACCTGTGCGCGATCCTCAACGCGCAGCCCATGGGCTTCTACAGCGAAGGAACGCTGGTGGAGGACGCCAAGCGTCACGGCGTGAAGGTGCTGGCCGCTGACGTGACGCGCAGCGGGTGGGATCACCAGCTGGTCTGTGCGGACGGCAAGATCGTGCGCCCGAAGGACGGGGTGGTGTTTACGACAGACGGTGGACGGGAGACGGTAGACGGTAGAGAACCGACGGCGGATAGCGTGCGGCCTACGGCGTACGGCGTACGGCGTACAGCCCACAGCTGCAGTACAGGATCCACAGCCCACAGCTGCAGTACAGGATCCACAGCCCACAGCTGCACTACAAAACCACCAATCGTTCGCCTGGGGCTGAGGTCCATCCGCGGCCTTGGCCCCGATGCCCGCGCTCGAATCGGCCGCGCACGGGCCGGCGGGGCGTTCCGCTCGATCGACGACTTCGTGCACCGCACGCGGCTCGACCGGCGCGCGCTGCGGTTGCTCGCCGAGTCGGGGGCGCTCAACGCCTTCGTGCGCGACGAACCCGCTGAGCGGCGGCGGCGCGTGGCGCTGTGGAAGGTGCTCGAGGCGCAGCGCGGCAGTGGCGGGCCGTTGGCGCTCTTCCCCGAGATGGAAGTGCCTGCTTCCCTTCCCGCCTATACCGCCCCCGAACTCACCGAAGCCGACTATCGGCTCACCGGCATCTCGCTGCACGGGCACCCGATGCGGCACTTGCGCGCACTGCTGAGGCTCAACGACGTCGCCACGGCCAAGGCGCTGCTCGAGCAGGGACGTGACGGGGAACGGGTGGGCATGGCAGGGCTCGTCATCTGCCGCCAGCGCCCGGGGACGGCCAAGGGGTTCGTCTTCCTGACGCTCGAGGACGAGACGGGACTGGTGAACGTCGTCATCACGCCGCAGGCGTTCGAGCGGCAGGCGCTGCTGATCTCGCGCACACCCCTGCTGCTGGTCCGCGGCATACTCCAGGTGGAACAGCGCGTCGTGAACATCCGGGCGCAGGAGTTCGCCCCGCTCGACAGCCATATCGAGGCCCGGTCGCATGACTATCGCTGAGCGTCCAGATGTCGCTTCCGAAATCCGGTATCCGGGCTCAGGTTTATTCCGATGGCACGCAATATCCGGAGAACTTTCGCTAGCCGGCCGTTCTTCTGGCTTGAGTCCGAGGCACGCGCCGCCGACGACACGCCGTACTATCCTTTCAGAACCCCCGCCTGACCGCTTCACCCTGCCTCGCCCCCTCTGATCCCCTTTCTGTGACAACGCCCCCCGTTGGACAGGCGCAGGCCACGCTGGCCGGTGGTTGCTTCTGGTGTCTCGAGGCGACTTTTGAGCGACTGCGCGGCGTCTTTGCCGTGAAGAACGGATACGCCGGCGGGGCCAGCCCCCGACCGACATACAATCAGGTCTGCAGCGGGACGTCGGGCCACGCCGAGGTGGTGCAGGTGACGTACGATCCGCGGCAGGTCAGCTATCGCGACCTGCTCGAGGTGTTCTTCACCATCCACGACCCCACCCAGCTCAACCGCCAGGGACCGGACGTGGGCTCGCAGTACCGCTCGGCGATCTTTCCGCACACGCCCGAACAGGACGCAGAGGCGCGGGCCGTGATCGCGGATCTCGTGGCGCAGCAGATCTACGACCTGCCGGTGGTGACGACCGTCGAACCGGATGCCACGTTCTGGCCGGCGGAGTCGAACCACGATCGCTACTTCAAGCGGCACCCGTTCCAGCCATACTGCCTCGCCGTCATCGCCCCCAAGGTCGCGAAACTGCGCGCCAAGCACGCCGACAAGCTCAAGGACTGACTTTCTTCCCGGGGAGTTCCTCCATGTTTCGAACCATCGACGATTTTTCCAGCGCGTGGGCGCGCGAATCCGAAGGAACACTCAAGATCCTGCGGAGCCTCACCGATGCCTCCCTCGCCCAGCCGATCGTGCCGGGCGGACGCACGCTCGGTTTTCTGGCGTGGCATATCACCTGCACGCTCGCCGAGATGGGCGGGCACGCCGGGCTGACGGTGATCGGCCCCACCGAGCAGACGCACCCCGCGCCCACCAGTGCTGCGGACATCGCCACGACGTACGAGGCGGCGTCCGCGTCGGTGGCGGCGGCGGTCACCGCCCAGTGGACCGATGCGCAGACCAGCGATCTCATCCCGATGTACGGCGAGCAGTGGCCCAAGGGCGGGATGCTGTCGGCGCTCGTGTATCACCAGACGCACCACCGCGGCCAGATGACGGTGCTTATGCGGCAGGCCGGCGTCCCCGTGGCTGGCATGTACGGCCCCTCGAAGGAAGAGTGGGCGGCCATGGGTGTGCCGCCCATGCCCTGAGTCGACGATGTACGAGCATCACCGATCTCCCCTGCTCACCGCCCGGCTGTTCTGGCGGCGCATGGCGCGCCACGGGGGCGCCGCCCTGCTGATCATCACGGCCTCGCTCGCGGGGGGCACCGTGGGCTATCACACCCTCGGCGCGCTCGCGTGGGTGGACGCTTTTGAGAACGCGTCGATGATCCTGGGCGGCATGGGACCGGTGGACGCCATGACGTCGACCGAGGGCAAGCTGTTTGCGTCGTTCTA
>CANNKR010000025.1 GCA_947504615.1 Gemmatimonadota bacterium
AATGCCTGGTTCTATTCGAACGTGGCGCTGGCCGGCCTGCAGGGCTACGACCGCCATGGTCGCGCGATGTACGGCATCCAGCCGTTCTCGCCGGTGCTGAAGGGTCCCCGGTCCCTGGTGCTCAATGTCTCCAACCAGAACCGCGACTACGCCTACAACTTCACGGCGGGCCTGACGCGCAAGTATCGCAACAACTTCGAGGCCTCGGCGTTCTACACCTACTCGCAGGTGTTTGACGTCATGAACCTGACGTCATCGACGGCCTCGTCGCAGTACAAGTTCGGCCAGTCGTTGGGTGCGGTGCCGCAGGGTGACGCGGCGACCCAGAAGCTGGGTCACTCGGTGTTCGAGCAGCCGCATCGCATCGTCGCCACGGCGTCGTACACGCTCCAGAAGACCGGCACCACGATTTCCACGACCTACAAGGGCGAAGCCGGCCAGCGCTTCCATTACGCGGTTTCCGGCGGCAGCGGCGACCTGAATGGCGACGGTCAGCTGAACGACCTGATGTACATCCCGAAGAACGTCCGGGATTCCAACGAAGTGATCTTCGTGGCCACGTCGAGCCTGACGATCGAACAGCAGCAGGCCGGACTCGAGCAGTTCATCAACAGCCACAAGTGCCTCAGGGACCAGGCCGGCACGATCATGGAGCGCAACTCCTGCCTGGAACCGTTCCACCACATGATCAACCTCTCCGTGCGCCAGAACCTGGGCAAGATGGGGCTGGCCAGCGCGCTGAACGCGCCCGCGATGAACAACGTCACCCTGCAGTGGGACGTGTTCAACCTGGCGAACCTGATCAACAAGAACTGGGGTGCGCAGGACTACGTCGGGTCAGGCACCATGGACTCGCCGCTGGTCTACAACTCCAAGGAGACCGGGTCGATGATTGGCGCAACGGGTGCGCGCGCCAAGTCGACGTTCAACCCGGCGTATTTCTACGCGAGCCGGCAGAACTTCGCTTCGATCTATCAGATGCAGGTGAGCTTGAAGTATTCGTTCTAACTGAGAGAACGACAGAGCGCACGAGCGCGAGAGCGCACGAGCGCGAAAAAGTTCTGCGAGGGGTCGGGCGAAAGCCCGGCCCCTCGTGGCGTTTGGGGGGCTGAGCGCACGAGCGCACGAGCGCACGAGCACACGAGCGCACGAGCGGACGAGCGCGGGACTTAGCTGCCGTGTTCTGCAGCGGGACGTCGCACCCGTGCTCGCAGGGCGACGGCCATTCGGCGCAGGAACGTTGCTTCGGCCGCGATCGCTGCCGCCTCCGCCAACTCCACGGCCCCGACTTGGCCGGCCACCACGGCGTGCGTATGCAGCGCCGCCGCCGACGCAGCCGCGATCGCCAGAAAGTGCGCGAACTCGGCCACGCCCCCACGTGTGGCACCCTCGGCGACGTTGGCGGGAATGCTCGCCGCGGCTCGTCGCATTTGCCACGCCATCGAGCGGTCAGTGCCGAGAGCTGCGGCCCGGGTCGCGCGATACGTGCGAACGGAAAGCGCGCAGCCGCGCGTCCAGAGTTCGAGTTGTTCGTAGCGATGCATGACGCATCATCGGCGGCAACGTCGAGGGAGCGTCACCCGAAAGACGCGGGACGGAACGAAAGAACGCGAGAGGGCGAGACACTGCCTGTTCCCGCGCTCGTGCGCTCGTGCGATCGTGCGCTCGTGCGATCTAGAAGATGCTCAGTCGCACGTACTTCTTGGGGTTCTTCTTGAAATCCGCAGTCAGGCTGTCCAGCCGCTGCAACAACGCCCGTGTGTCGCGGTAAAGCCCATCGTCGTTGAGCAACTTCGCCGCCGACCCCTCGCCCTTGTCGGCCTTGGCCAGCACCGCATCGAGCCGGCGCGACGTCTGCTCGATCTCCCGCGCCAGCTGCGACGTGCTGCGCCCTGCCTCGGTGAGCGATGCCAGTGCGGTGTTAATGCGCGCGCTGTCCACCGCGCTGGCCATGCTGCGCAGCGACTCCTGCGTGCGCGTCAACTGGGTGTCCTGACGCGCGGCGATCCGGCGCAGCTCCTGCTCAAACCGAATGGTCTCATTGAGGGTCTCGCGCAGCGCCTTGAACCCCTGCTGCTCGGTGAACTCGCGGTTCAGCACGGTGGTGAGCCTGGTCAGGTTCGCCGTGATGGTGTCTACGTGTGCCAGCACGTCGGCCAACTGCGGCGCGGCGCGTCCGGCCGGCACCGTGTCGTTGGCGGCGAAGGTCGTGGGACTCGGCTTGGACGGCTTGAGCGCAATGAGCACATCGCCAAAGAATCCGTTGGGCTCAATGGCCGCCGTCGTGCCGTGCGGCACGTGATACTCGCGGCGCACGCGCATGCGCACCACCAGCCAGCCGTCGGGCTGCAGCTGGACGCCTTCCACATAGCCGACGTTGACACCCGACAGCAGAATCGGCTGACCCTGCTTGAGCCCAGCCCCCCACGCAAACTTCGCGAACAACGGATAGCTGGGCTGCAACCCGCCGCGAGCCAGCCAGAGGGTGCCAATGAGCCCGGCCACCACCGCAAGGGAGGTGACGATGCCCACGAGGACTTCATTGCGACGGCGCATGGGTAGACGGTAGACGGTAGACGGTAGACGGTAGACGGTAGACGGTAGAACGGACGGCGTAGAGCGTACAGCGTACAGCCTAAAGCGGATGTTCCCGCCACATACCCGCCCTACTCCCTCACCCCTGCAAGTACGGCGCCAGCACCAATGCGGTCAGCGCGTCCAGCACCAAAATGGCCATCGAGCTGATGACCACGGCCCGCGCCGTCGACTGCCCCACGCCCTCCGCGCCGGCCGTCGTCACGTAGCCCTCGTACGCGCAGAGACTCGTGATGGCCGCGCCGAACATCGTCGCCTTGATCAGGCTGTACGTCACCTGGAACGGGTCGAAGCTGAGACGCATCCCTTCCACGAACGCCGACAGCGGAATGTCCGTCACCGTGATCGAAGCGAAGAGCCCGGAGATTACGCCGACGATGTCGGCGATGATCACAAGCACCGGCAGCATCAGGACCCCCGCGATGATCCGCGGCACGATCAGGTACGCCACCGGGTCGTACGCGAGCGTCTCGAGCGCGTCGATCTGTTCGGTGACGCGCATCGTGCCGATTTCCGCCGTCATGCGCGCCCCCACCCGCCCGGCGAGCACGAGCCCGGTGAGCAGCGGACCGACCTCGAGCACCACCATCTGGCGCACCGACAGCCCGACGATCGACAGCGGGACGCCCGGGAAGAGCTGGTATCGCACCTGCAGGGCGATGACCCCCCCGATGAAGCCGGCCACCATCACGGCCAGCGGCACCGAATCCACCCCGATGGCCCGCATCTGTGGAATGACGTGCGGCAGGTAGGTGCGCGGTTCCTTGAAGGCGAGCCACAGGTCGCGCAGGAACAGCACGCGCCTGCCGATCCCCTGCAGCGTACCCAACGACAGCTGGGCCATCGGCCGGAAAAGCGCGATCCCCGATCGTTGCATGATCGGGAACGTGCTCGTCTCGCGGCGGTCCGTCGTCAGGAAGTTGTCGTAGGACACGGCGGTGCGCTGAGGATCAGGTGCGGACCCGCGCCAGCAGGACGATGCCGACGAGTCCGAATATCAGGCCAGGAATCCATGCGGCCAGGTTGGGTGGCACCAGCCCCTTGGACCCGATGGCCTGCGTGAGTTGCACGAGCATCAGGAATATAACGGTCGTCCCGAGGCTGATGCCCACGCCGAAGGCCGTGCCGCCGCGCTGCGTGCTCGTGGCGAGCGGCGCGCCAAAGAGCATGATGATCACGCAGGTCACCGGAATGGCGATCTTCAGCATCCGCCCCACCTTCAGCGCCCCCACGTCGCTCCCCGAGCGCTCGAGCGCCCGGATGAACTGGCCAAGCTCCACAAAGGTCATCTCGTCGGGCACCTTGGAACTGGCCATCAGCGCCCGCGGTTCCTCGCGCATGCGGCGGTCGCGCAGCGAATCGAACTTCACGGTGATGTTCATGGAATCGGTCGGGAGGATGTGCATCGCTCCCTCGGTCAGCGTCCACTGCTTGCGACGCGCGTCGTACAATCCGTTGCGCGCGACCACGAAGTACGAAGGCGAACTGTTGTCCCGGAAATTGCGCTCCACCACCACGCCCTCGAGCGAGCGCTTGTCCACGTCGGCGCTGCCGATCGAGTACATCCGCTCGTCTTCCGCGGCAAAGGTGAAGTTGAAGCGAGACGATCGGTTGCTGAACTGCCGTTCCTTCAGCAGTTCCACACGGCGCGAGTTGGTGTACGGCGACACCACGCCGATCCCCAGCCCGAGCGCGGTGGCGAGCAGCGCCCCCAGCCCCATCGGCCGAATGAACCGGTAGAAGCTGATGCCGCTCGCCTTGGCCGCCGTGATCTCGGAGTGGCGCGTGAAGCTGCCCACGGAAAACACCGTCGCAAACAGCACGGCGGCCGGCAGCACCAGGAACATCGTGTCGGGCACTCCGTACAGGTACGCCAGCGCGATCGTCTGGGGGGACAGGCTGCGGTTCAGGTACTTGTCGAGCTTTTCCGTGAGGTCGATGACGGTCACCAGCACCGGAAACCCGAGCGCGGTGCCGATGAAGATCTTCACCCACTCCACCAGCACGTAGCGATCCAGCGGCTTGAGAATGCGCATCAGCGGGCCCGGCGGAACGCGCGCGCCACGCGACGGCGCACGCGGTCGATGAACTCGGTGGTCTCGCTGCCGCGGTTCGTCGTCCCTTCGTGACCCAGGCGCAGCGTCAGCGCCAGCCCGATGGAGCCAAGGATGAAGTTGGCCGCCCACATCCCCCAGAACGGCGACATGTAGTCGCGGTCCGCCACCGTCTCGCCGACGATCAGCCCCACGTAGTACAGGCCGAAGACGGCCAGCGACACCCCGATGGTCATCCCGACGCCGCCGCGCGGAAAGCGCAACGCAATGGGAGCGCCCAGCAGCACGAAAATGAAGCACGCCGCGGCAATGGCAAACTTCTTCTCGATCTCCACCGAGTGCCCGTCGACGATGTTCTGTGCGTTGCCGAACTGCATCTTGGTCCCCTCCACGATCACCATGCGCGAACTGGATGACAGGGAGTCGGGATCGGTGTCGGAGATGCCGGTGGATGGCGCGGGGTGGCGCGGGGTCGGGTCGCTGAGAATCGGATGCGGCCCCTGTGCCTTGGAGGAAGGGGCCTGCACCTCGGCGGCCGAGGCAGTCTTGAGGCGCCAGAGGGCCTGCAGCCGGCAGTAGGCGGCGCCCAGGCCGTGCTGCAGCTTGTCGGGCTGCAGCGCGCGCGCCGTCTTCTTGTCGTATTGCCAGAGCACCTGCCACGAGCTGTCGCGGGTCTTCGCCGCGCGTTCCACCCGGGTCTGCAGTTCACAGATGGTCAGCTCGCGGTCGCTCTTGTACATGTTGTCGGGCGACTCGTTTTCGAACTGGTTGCCGACGCCGCGCACCTTCACGAAATCCGTGTGGAAGAAGTTGCGCTGCAGCTTGGCAGGCTCCGCCAGCGATACCTCCGTCATGGAGCCGCTGTACAGCGTCATCTGCAGGTCCACCTGACCCGGGGCCATTTCCAGCAGGCCGCTGTCGGCGTGGATGGTGCGGCGCTTCTGGGGGAGCGACAAGTCGAAGATGGTGACTTCGCGCATCATGCTGGTGGCACGGTTGATGCGCCCCGCCCGCAAATAGAGCTTGTTGGGCGACACCTCGTTGATCATCTGTTCCTTGAACGCCACCGTCGGCTTCTTGCGCGAGATATCACTGGTGAGCGTGGCCAGCCGGTGGTTGGCCCGGGGCAGGACCTGGTCGTTGAAAAAGACCATGAAGGCCGTGAAGCCGAGCGCGGCAAGCAGCACGGGGGCGACCAGGCGGTGCATGGAGACGCCGCTCGCCTTGTAGGCGGTGATCTCGTTCTCCGACGCCAGGCGGCTGAATGCGTGCAGCGTGGCCACGAGGATGGCCATGGGCAGCGTCATCGCGACCGTGAACGGGATCGACAGCGCGAAGAACTCCGCGATCACCGTCCAGTGCAGCCCCTTGCCCACCAGGTCGCCGAACTTCTTGGCGACGTAGTTGAGCAGCAGCAGCGACGTGAGCGCCGAGAGCGCGAACACGAGCGGGCCGACGTGCTCTTTCAGGATGTACTTGGAGGTGATCTTCAACGGGTCGGCCCAGTGGCGCGGAAACGAGGGAACTGCCGGTCACGCCGAGGGTTGTAGGGTGTCGGACCGACCGTATATTCCACCGGGCGACCGCTCTATGGCAAGGTCCGAGGACACGCCGGACCCATCGGGCGCCTCTCCAGCATACCGTCCGATGCTACCCCGTTCCGCCTAAATTGGTGCGCGCCCACCGCCTACTAGCCGCCTTTTGCATCGCGTTGCCGCTGGCGGCCCAGTCACAGGGCGCGGCGCCGGCGCAGGGCGAGCCGTCGGTGGTCCGGCCCTTCCGGCTGGTCTTCCTGCCGCCACCGTCGCTCGCCCCGGGGGGAAGTCTGGCGCGCACGCGCCGGACGGCCGACGAGGTGGCGCGCGAGGCTGTCGCCCGCGCGAACGAAGCCAGCCAGCGCCGCATCGCGGCGCAGTGGCAGGCCGCCATCAGGGCCGGCCTGGGCTCCGACCTGACCGTGGCCGCGGCACGTACGGCGGCAGCCAGGGCCGATTCCACGCGCCGCCAGCAGGCCGCCGACCTCTTTGGCCAGTACGCAGATCTCGGCCTTGCCATGAACGGCCGGCTCGAGAGCAAGCTCAACCGCACCAAGAACGAACGCTGCATCAGCAGCCAGTTCTTCAGCCTCGCCTCGCAGTGCAGCGGCACCTTCCAGCCCACCTTCGACTTCCAGTTCGACGTGCGCACCGGCGGCGTCGTGGCCGACCGCGTGCACCTGAACGTCGACTACGACAGCAAGCGCGAATTCGACGCGTCCAACAACATCCAGGTCTACTATCAGGGCAAGAGCAACGAGCGGCTCCAGAAGCTCGAGGTGGGCAACGTCACCTTCCAGCCGCCGGCCAGCCGCTTCATCACCGGCGGCATTCCCAGCGGAAACTTTGGTCTGCAGGCCGTTGGCCAGCTGGGGCCGATGCGCTTTCGCACCATCGTGGCCCAGCAGAAGGGCAACGTCAGCAAGGACCGCGTCTTCACTGTGGGCGACCATACGGTGCAGGCCGTCGACCGCGACATCGAGGACTATCAGGTTGAACCGCGGCGCTTCTTCTTCACCGTCGATCCGCGCCGCTTCAGCGACTTTCCCAACGTCGACCTGCTCAACACCACCCAGTTGCAGCGCCTCGCCGCGGCGCTTCCCGACTCCGTGCGGCCCTCGCGCGTCTTCCTGTACCGCCTGCTCATCGGGGGCCAGCCCCCCAACCCCAACGGGCCGCAGTTCCGCCTGATCGGCGACCCGAACTCGCGTCGGGGGCAGATCTACGAGCTGCTGCGCGAGAACGTCGATTACTACACCGATCCGTCGTTGCTCTGGGTGGCGCTGGTGCGCCCGCTGAACCTGAACAACGAACGCCTCGTCGTGGCGTACACCGTGCGCCTGAACGGGCGCGACACGACCATCGCGGCCACCGGCGGAACCCCGGACTACGAATACGCCGCCGGACACGAGCAGTTCGCCAACCTCCTGTGGGATCCGCAGGTGCGTCCCACCGACGCCGCCTTCGACCGGGAAATTCGCTCGGTGTACCGCGTGGGCGGCGAGGACGTGCGGCGCAGCACCGTGACGGCGCGCATCGTCACCGGCCCGGCCGGCGACCAGGAAAAACCGCTCGCCGGCAGCAGCGAGACCTGGCTGCAGCTCTTCGGTCTGTCCCAGTTGGGCAACAGCGCCACCTTCGACATCGACAACCGGCTCTTCCCGCGTCCCGGCGACCCGAACTACACCGTGGGGGGAGCGGCCGGCACCAGGATCGTGCGCGACCACTTCCTGATCTTCCCGTCGCTGCGCCCCTTCGCGCGCGCCGGCATGGCACAGCCCGCGGGCAACCCGGCCAACGAGGCGATCTACACCACCCCGGGCGAATACCTCTATTCGGCGCAGCATCCGCAGTCGATCTATCGCGTGCGCCTGCGCTACGACGCCGAAGGGGGCGGGGACGCGGGCTCGCTGGCGCTGGGCTCCGTGCAGGTGCGCCCCAACTCCGAGCGGCTCACCCTCGGCGGCGCCCTGTTGCGGCGCGGCATCGACTACCGCGTGGACTACGACCTGGGTCGCGTCACCTTCCTGCGCCCCGACACGCTCTTCCCCAGCGCCAGGCAGGTGTCGGTGCGCTACGAAGAGAATCCGTTGTTTGCCGCGGCCCCCACCAGCATCGTCGGCTTTGCGTCGCAGTTTCCGCTGGACGTGGGCGAAATCAATGTGATGGCCATCGCCCAGAACCAGCGCACCACCTTCACGCGGCCGCCGCTGGGCTACGAGCCGCAGTCGTCGCTGCTCGCGGGCATCAGCGGCAACTTCGATTTCAATGCGGCCCCGCTGACCCGCGCGTTGCAACGACTCCCCTTCGCACGGACCACGACGCCGTCGAAAGTGCATCTGGACGCCGAGGTCGCGACCAGCCGCCCGCAGGCCAACAGCGCCGGACAGGCCTATCTCGAAAGCTTCGAGGGCGAGGGCGGCACGCAGGTGCCGCTCGCCGATCCGTCGTGGTACTTCAGCAGCCAGCCGGCGCTGGGCGCGCGGCTGGCGTCGCGGCTGGGCGGTGGCACGGCGCTCGACCTCACGCGCGCCTCCACCATGGCCTGGCAGAACAACGGCCTGAGTTCCACGGGCCAGACCATCACCTACACCCTGCAGCAGATCGACCCGCTGGTGAACATCATCGGGGCGGGGCTGCAGCAGCCGGAGCAGATGCTCTGGCTCACGCTCTATCCGCTGAGCGTGGGTGGCGCCTACAACGATGCGAGCAAGAAGTATCAGTGGCAGGTGAGTGCCACACCGCAGGGCCGGCGCTGGCGCTCCATTCGCACCCCCCTCGGCGCCTCGGGCACCGACCTGTCGCGCATCGAGAACATCCAGTTCTGGACACTCCTCGACACCGCAGCCGCGCATCGCACGCGCAATCCCACCCTGGTGCTCGACTTCGGCGACGTCTCGGAGAACTCGGTCTCGCTCGCGCCGACGCGCCTCGTCGTGTCGCGCAGTGGCGCCACCGCCGACTCTGCATACACCGGGCGCGCCGTCGTCGGGCTCGACTCGCTGCACTCGGAGCGCGACGCCTTCTCGCGCGCCTTCAATCAGGAGCGCGACGACAACGGCCTGCCGGGCGACCTGATATCCAGTCTCCCCTTCACGTCTCCTGATTCGTCGGGCGTGCTCAAGAACTTCCCCGTCTGCCAGCGTGGCGACGTGAAGCTCAACCGGCTCGGCGACAGCCGCACCAACTGCACCGTCAAGAACGGCCGGCTCGACGAAGAAGACATCGACCTCGACAACACGCTCAACCTCGACGCCTCGCAGCGTGAGAACGAGCGCCTGTTGCGCTATGTGGTGGACCTCTCCGATCCCAGGGCGTACACGCGCGTCGGCAAGTGCGAAGTGGCGCAGGTGGACAGCGTGGGCGGCGGCGTGCAGAACAACACGCTGTGCTGGGTCTTTTTCCGCCTGCCGTTCAACGCGCCGTACGACACGGTGGGCGGCGGGCCGAGCATCCGCCGCATCCGCGCGCTGCGGCTGACGATGGTCAGTGGCGTCGGGCAGCGCGACGACGCGTTCACGCAGCTGCCGCTGGCGCTGTTCAAGCTGACGGGCGCGTCGTGGCTCAAGCGTTCCGACCGCGTGCTCACCGGCATCGCCGGCGAGCAGACCGCGCCGGGCGCCATGCAGGCATCGACCATCGGCACGATGGATCGCGATTCCACCAGCGGCCTGCTGTACGACTCGCCGCCGGGTGTCACCGACGCGCCCGACCAGATCATCACCGGGCTGGAGAACCAGCGCATCCAGATCAACGAGCGCTCCATGCGCATCACGGCGCAGCAGCTGGGTCCGTACCAGCGCGCCGAGGCGTACCAGCGCTTCCCGGAAGGGAGCAAGAACTTCATCCAGTACCGCGAACTGCGCGTCTGGGCGCGAGGGCGCGGCAACGGGTGGGGGCAGCAGGGGGAGATGCAGTTCTTCGTGCGCCTGGGGCGCGACGCCGACAACTTCTATCTCTATCGCACACCCGTGGCCGCCGGCACCGGACAGGCGGCGTGGCTGCCCGAGGTGCGCGTGGACTTCGAGAAGTTCTTTGCGTTGCGCGCGCAGCTGCAGAACAGCTTCCTGCAGAACCGCCCCGACTCGCTGGCCTGCCACGGCGCCGACTCGGTGCTGATTGCGCGCAGCGGGCTGCCCATTGGCGTCAGCGTGCACCGCTACGCCGCCTGCTCGGGCGGCTACATGGTGTACACGGTGGACCCCAACATCAGCGCGCCCAACCTGGCGGCGGTGCAGGATCTCGCCGTCGGCATGGTGCGCGTGGATTCCGGGGGCACGAGCGCCACGCGCATTCTGCCGTCCGACACGCTCGAGCTCTGGGTGGACGACATGCGCCTCACGCGCGTGGACAACACGCCGGGGTACGCGGCCCAGGTGGGCTTCAACGTCACGGCGGGCGACATCGGTACCTTCCGCGTGAACTTCAGCCATCGTGACGCCAACTTCCGGCAGCTCAATGAGACGCCGTCGTACGTGTCGGACAACCAGTTCGACGTGGGCACGACGCTGCGCCTCGACAAGTTCCTGCCGCAGGGCCTTGGCATGGCGCTGCCGCTGGTGGTCAGCCATACGCAGTCGGCCAACAACCCGTTCTTCGTGTCGCGCTCCGACCTGCGCGGCGACGGCATCCAGGGGCTGCGCACCCCCAAGAGCGGGGCCACCGTCGTGGGGCTGTCGATGCGGCGCACCACGCCAATACGCGACGGGTGGCTGGCGCCCATCCTCAACAACCTTGGCGCCACCGCGAACTACGGTTCGGCGAACACGCGCAGCGAATACCAGTCGGGCAAGAGCAACAACCTCAATGCGAGCATCGACTACAACCTCGCCTCGCCGGCGCGCGTGAGTCCGCTGCCGCAGTGGCTCGACGGCACCATGGACGCGTTGCCCCGCTGGCTGCAGAACGCGGAGTGGGTGCAGGCATTGCGGGGCGCACAGCTGCGCTGGAACCCGTCGAGCGTGCGCTTCAGCAGCGCGCTGGCCCGTGCCTCGGATCATCGACTGGCCTATCTCAAGCCCGCCGAGGCGCTCGCTGACACCGCCCGCGAGGTCACGGGGCTCACGCATGTCTGGCGCAACGTGGCCGGCGTGGAGTTCCGGCCGTTCCAGGCGATGAACGCGCGCTGGGATTTCACCTCCACGCGCGACCTCCGGCAGTACGGCGACAGCAGTCCCTCCGCCATCGTGGCCTCGGCCGAGCGCAGCACGCTGCTGGGAATGGATGTCGGCCTCGAGCGCGAACGCCAGATGAACGCGGCCATCGGCTTCACGCCGACCATCGCCTTCTGGCTGCGTCCGCGCATCGACCTCACCAGCGCCTACGCCATGCAGCGCGACCCCAACTCGCGCACGCTGGTGCGCGACGCCGACAGCATCGGCGGCTTCCACCTGCCGCGTCGTGCCAACAACACGCAGACCGTCGCGCTGGGCGCGAACATCGACCTGCCGGCGGCGTTGCGCGGGTACCTGCACGATTCCCTCGTCACTCCCGTGCTCGTGCAGATACTGCAACCCATCGACCTGCAGGCCAGTCGGTCGCTGGTGTCGGCCTTCGATGGCGCGCCGTTCACTCCGGGGTACGGCTACCAGCTTGGATGGGGGGGCATCGATCACTTCCGCGCGCAGAACGGCCTGAACGCCACCAGCGCCGGGAGCAACTCACAGGTCACGCTCTCCACGGGGCTGCGCCTGCCGCTGGGCCTGACGATGACCACGCGCATGCAGCGGGTGAACTCGCGCAACTGGACGCGGCGGTTCGACAACACGCAGACGATCATCGATGGGCAGCAGGTGACGCTCCCCGATCTCGCGTTGCGGCTCTCGCTGCGCCCGCGCTTTGCCAGCCGCGTGATCACCAACATCGGCGCCAACGTGCGCTACCTCAATACGCGGCAGTCGAGCGTGGTCCCCAGCGAAGTGACGGGGACGCCGTCCGACGTGCGCGTGAGCCGCGTCACCAGCTGGCCGCTGAACGGCAGCATCACCTGGAACGTCGGCACCGGGCTGATGACCTCCTTTGGGCTCGGCACCACGCACCGGCTCGACTCGTTGCCGGGAAGCATCGCCGAGTCGAAGTCGCGCGACCTGAGCGCGGACGTGTCGCGCGGCATCAAGATGCCCGTCAGCTGGAAGCTCAAGAACGATCTGCGCACCCGGCTGAGCTACCAGCAGAGCAGCGCCCAGGCGTTCGTGCAGAATCAGAGCGCCACGGCCAATCGCAGCCGGCTGGCGGACAACGGGCGCCAGGCCATTAATCTCAACGCCGATGCCGACGTGGCCGAGAATCTCACCTTCTCGCTCACCGGCGCGCGCATCATCACCTTTGACAACAATCTCAACCGGCGATTCTCGCAGCTCGTCTTCACGGCGGTGCTGCAGGTGTCGTTCTTTGCGGGAGAAATCAAATGATCGACGGTAGACGGTGGACGGTGGACGGTAGACGGTGGACGGTAGACGGTAGCCCACGGGTCAACCGACGGCGTACAACGTACAGCGTAAAGCGTACAGCTTCTTTTCTTTTGCTTGCCTTGCTCGCGTCCGCCTGCTCCCCCAATCCCGACGCCGCCCCCGCCAAGCCCACGATCACCACCGAGTTCGACGGCGAGGCGGCCCTCCGGTACGCCAACGCGCAGGTCAACTTCGGTCCTCGCGTGCCGGGCTCCGACGCGCATCGCAAGGCGGGCGACTGGATTGTGGCGCAGATGAAGCAGCGCGGCGCGACGGTCATCGAGCAGACCTGGACGCACACCACCAAGAGCGGCCACAAGCTGCCGTTGCGCAACGTGCTGGCGCGCTTCAACCCGCAGGCCACCACGCGCGTGCTCTACCTCACGCACTGGGATACGCGCCCCACCGCCGACGCCGAGATGGACCCCGCCAACCAGCTCACGCCGATTGACGGCGCCAACGACGCGGCGTCCGGGGTCGGGTTGTTCGTGGCGCTCGCCGACGCGTTGCAGAAGAAGCCGTCGGCCCTCGGCGTCGACCTGTTGTTCGTGGACGGCGAGGATTACGGCGATTTCGGGCCGCCCGAAGTGGACGTGCTGCTGGGCTCCATCTACTTCGCGGCGCACCTCCCCGAACCGGGATACCAGCCGGTCTTCGGGGTGCTGTTCGACATGATCGGCGATGCCGACCTGCGTATTCCGCAGGAAGTGAACTCGGTGCAGCAGGCGCCCGAGGTGGTGCAACGCGTCTGGTCGAAGGCGGCGGAGATGGGCTATGCCGCGATCTTCCAGGCGCGCGAAGGGCAGCAGATCACGGATGACCATATCCCGCTGCTCAAGGCGGGGCTGAAGGTCATCGACGTCATCGACCTGGAATACGGGCCGGGGAACTCGTACCATCACTCGCTGTCGGACACGATGGACAAGCTCTCGGCGAAGTCGCTGAAGATCGTGGGCGACGTGGCGCTGGCGTTGCTGCGGTAGCTAGTCCGGTTTTTTCAACGCGGGATCGGTTTCTTTCAACACGGAGACCGGAGTAGCGCGGAGGGCCACGGAGTACTGCAACGGCAACAACTTTCAGGGGGTGCGGCGGACAGTACTGACCGCCACACCCCCTGTGTATTTCGCCGTCCTCCGTGGCCCTCCGCGCTCCTCCGGTCTCCGCGTTAAAAGAACCGGTCCGGCATGGAACCAATCGCTTGCCCCCGCACGAAAACGGTGACGCCGCGCGATCCGTGGGCGCCGATCTTGGGCCATGCCTACCCCTGCCGAACGCCAGGCCCTGCTGTTCTTTGCCGCCGTCGCCGCGCTGGGGGTGGGCGTCAACGCGTGGCGGGCCGCGCGGGGGGGCGACGCGGTGATCGCCGGGTCGCCGTCGGAACTTGCCGCCCAGATCGCCCGCGTCGACTCGGCGGCAGCCAGTTCGCCGAGCTTCGACTTGAAACGGAAGAAGAAGGGCGCTAGCGCGCCGGCCACCAGCCGACGCCCGCCAGCCTCGGCCGGAAACTCAGCCCCCCGGCAATCCACCCCGGCTGTCGCCCCCGGTCCACCGCCCCCCGTCGCCCCCGTCGATCTCGACGTCGCGACGACGGCCGCCATCGAGTCGCTCCCGCGGATCGGCCCCGCGCTGGCCAGCCGGATCATCGCCAGTCGCGACTCGTTCGGGGCATTCGGCTCAATTGACGGGCTGCAAAGGGTTCGGGGTATTGGCCCGGCGATGGCCAAGGCCCTGCGCCCGCTGGTGACGTTTTCCGGGGTGCCGTCGCCCGGCGCTCCCACGGGCGCAACGAAAGGGCATCGGCGCCCCAAGGTGCCTTGACACCCCCCTGCCCGAGGACGACTTTCACTCATTAGAGGCGCTACCCTCCGATTGGGCGGCGCAATCGTCTTACGCCTTAGAGACTCTCGCCAGAATGGCCAATCCTGCAGCCGCCAGTTCCGAGCGCGTTGGTGACCTCCTCGTCAAAGAGGGGTTGATCAGCAAGGAACAGTTGGAGAAGGCGCTCGCGGAACAGAAGGCGAGCGGCACCCGCGTTGGCTACAACCTCGTCAAGCTCGGGTTCATTCCCGAACTCGAGCTGACCAAGGTCCTGGCCCGGCAGTACAAGATGCCGGCGGTCGACCTGTCGAAGTTCGAGGTGGACCCGCGCATCGTGAAGCTCGTGCCGGCCGACCTGGCCATCAAGCACCTCGTGCTGCCGCTCAAGCGCGACGGGCGCACGCTGACCGTGGCGATGGCCGACCCCACCAACATGGGGGTGGTGGAAGACCTCAAGTTCATCACGCGCTACGACATCTTCCCGGTGATCGCCGGCGAGTTCACGCTCAAGAACGCGATCGAGAAGCACTACGAGTCCAGCGACCTGGCGATGGGCGCCCTGCTCGACGAGATCGAGGGGCTCGATCCGGAAGCCGACGTCGAGGTGGTGGAGGACAAGACCGACGACGCCGCGGCCCAGGCGCAGCTCGTCGATGACGCCCCGGTGGTGAAGCTCCTCAACGCCATTCTCACCGACGCGGTCAAGCGTGGCGCGTCGGACATCCACTTCGAATGCTTCGAGCACGCCCTGCGCGTGCGCTACCGCATCGATGGCGCGTTGCAGGAAATCATGTCGCCGCCCAAGAAGATGCAGGCGGCGCTGATCTCGCGATTCAAGATCATGTCGTCGCTCAACATCGCCGAGCGCCGCGTGCCGCAGGACGGACGCATCAAGCTGAAGATGGGCAAGAAGGTCGTCGACTTCCGCGTGTCGGTGCTCCCCACGCTCTTTGGCGAAAAGGTCGTGCTCCGGATTCTCGACCAGGGCAACCTGACGCTCGACCTCGAGAAGTTCGGCATCGAGCCGCGGGCCGAGCGCGAGCTGATGGAGGCGGTGAGCAATCCGTACGGCATGGTGCTCGTCACCGGCCCCACGGGCTCGGGCAAGACGACCACGCTGTACTCGGCGCTGTCGAAGGTGAACAGCATCGACACGAACATCATGACGGCCGAAGACCCTGTGGAGTACAACATCTTCGGCGTCAATCAGGTGCTGGTGCGCAACGAGATCGGGATGACATTCGCCGCCGCGCTCAAGGCGTTCCTGCGGCAGGACCCGAACATCATCATGGTCGGCGAGATCCGCGACCTCGAGACCGGCGGCATTGCCATCAAGGCGGCCCTCACCGGCCATCTGGTGCTGTCGACGCTGCACACCAACTCGGCGCCCGAGACGGTCACCCGGTTGCTCGACATGGGGCTCGAGCCGTTCAACGTGAGCTCGGCGCTCAACCTCGTGCTGGCCCAGCGCCTGGTGCGCCGCATCTGCGGCAGCTGCAAGGAGCGGTACATGCCCGACGATCTCGAGCTGTCCACCGCCAAGGTCACGAAGGCGACGACCTTCCGCGAGCTCCGATTCACCGAGGAAGCGTTGCGTGACGCCGTGTCCCGCGCGTCCAAGGAAGCCGCCCCCTTCCTGACCAAGCTCACCCTCGACACGACGTTCGGCGAAATCTCGCTCTTCCGGGGCCGCGGCTGTGACGCTTGCGCCGGCTCCGGGCTGAAGGGACGCCAGGGGTTGTACGAGGTGATGTTCATGACGCCCAAGCTTCGGCGCCTGATTCTGCAGAATGTCGGCGCCGCCGAGATCAAGGATGGCGCCGTCGAAGAAGGCATGCTCACGCTCCGCATGGACGGATGGCTCAAGGTCCTGAAGGGCGTGATTCCGCTCGAACAAGTGATCCGCGAGACGAGCGTCTGACGCCTGAGCGTCGGCCACCCGTCGCGCTGCACCGATCCCCCCTGCCACGGACCTGCCCATGAGTGGAACACCTCCCGCCGCGCCGGGCGCGGCCCCCCAGCAGCAAGGGGTCAACCTGCGCGTCCTCCTCGAAGAGATGATCGAGCGTGGCGCGTCCGACCTGCACATCACCGCCGGCGAGCGGGCCAAGATGCGCATCGACGGCGAGATCACCAACTCGCGCGCCGAGTACGTGCTCAATCCCAAGGACACGCTGCAGCTGGCCTACTCGGTGCTGACCGAGAACCAGAAGAAGCGCTTCGAGATGGACGACGAGCTCGATTTCTCGTTCGGCATCCAGAACCTCGCCCGCTTCCGCGGCAACGTCTTCAAGCAGCGCGGGTGCGTGTCCATCGTGATGCGCCAGATCCCGTTCACGATCAAGACGTTCGAGGACCTGCACCTGCCGCCGATCATTGCGCGCATGGCCGAGAAGCCGCGCGGCCTGGTGCTCGTCACCGGCCCGACGGGCTCGGGCAAGTCGACGACGCTCGCGGCGATGATCGACAAGATCAACCGTGAGCGGAAGGGGCACATCATCACGGTGGAAGACCCCATCGAGTTCATCCACCGGCACCAGAACTGCATCGTCAACCAGCGCGAGGTGGGGACCGACACCAAGTCGTTCCAGAACTCGCTGAAGTACGCGTTGCGGCAGGACCCCGACGTCATTCTCATCGGCGAAATGCGTGACCTGGAGACCATCCAGGCGGCGCTCACGATTGCCGAGACGGGCCACCTGGCGTTCGCCACGCTGCACACGAACTCGGCGGCCGAGGCCATCAACCGCATCATTGACGTCTTCCCCAGCCACCAGCAGTCGCAGGTGCGCGCCCAGCTGGCATTTGTGCTGGAGGGGATTGTCACGCAGACCCTGCTGCCCAGGAAGAGCGGCAAGGGACGGGCCATGGCTGCCGAGATTCTCGTGGTCACGCCGGCCATTCGCGCACTGATCCGCGACGACAAGGTGCACCAGATCTATTCGTCCATGCAGTCGGGCAAGAAGTTCGGCATGCAGACCATGAACGACGCGCTCTACCAGCTCTACATGGCGCGCGACGTGTCGGAAGAGGACTGCATGCGCGTCTCGAGCGACCCGAATGAGTTCATGCGGCTCATCGGCAAGGGCCCCATGGAAGGCGACACCGGGGTGCGGGATGCCCCCCCCGGGCGGCCGGGGCCGGGCGGGGCGGGCGGGTTGCGTCGATGACCGTTCGGCCGTCTCTGAGTAGGGCCATTTCACGCCGCACCAGCTAACGGAATCCAATGCCGTCTTTCACGTATACCGCACGCGATGCCAAGGGCGACCTCAAGTCGGGGTCGGTGAACGCCGCGAATCGCGACGAGGTGATGACGCAGTTGCGTCGTCAGCGGATGAACGTCGTCAAGATCGAGGAGCAGGCGAAGGCCAAGCCGAAGACCACGGGGTCGATCGCGATGCGCGATATCGTGATCTTCACGCGTCAGTTCTCGACGATGATCAACTCCGGCCTGCCGCTCGTGCAGGCCCTCGACATCCTGAGCAAGCAGACCGAGAACAAGGCGCTGTCCGCGGTGACGCGGCAGGTGGTGTTCGACGTCGAGTCGGGGCACACCGTGGCCGACGCGCTTGCCAAGCATCCCAATGCCTTCAGCGACCTGTACGTGAACATGGTGGCGGCCGGCGAGGCCGGCGGCATCCTGGACACCATCCTGATGCGCCTGGCGACGTTCATGGAAAAGAACGACCAGCTGGTGCGGAAGGTGAAGGGCGCGATGATCTACCCTGGCGTGATCATGAGCGTGGCCGGCCTTGCCATCCTGGTGCTGCTCATCTTCGTGATTCCCGTCTTCCAGTCGATGTTCGGGGCGGTCGGCCTCGCGTTGCCGCTGCCGACGCGCATCGTCATCGGGATGTCGGAGTTCCTCACGGGCTACTGGTGGGCGCTGGGCGTCGGCGGGTTTGCCGCGGTTACGGCCATCCGGAAGTACAATGACACCAATGACGGCAAGCTGGTGATCGACCGGCTGCTGTTGCACATGCCGGTGCTCGGCGATGTGCTCCGCAAGTCGGCCGTGTCGCGCTTCACGCGCACGCTGGGCACGCTGATCAGTTCGGGTGTGTCGATTCTCGACGGCCTGGAGATCACGGCCAAGACCGCGGGCAACCGCGTCATCCAGGACGCCATCATGCAGTCGCGCGCGTCGATCGCCGGCGGCGACACCATTTCGGCGCCGCTCGCCAAGTCCAACGTCTTCCCGCCGATGGTGATCTCGATGATCGCCGTGGGCGAACAGACGGGCGGCCTGGACGAAATGCTCAGCAAGATCGCCGACTTCTATGACGAAGAAGTGGACGCGGCGGTGAGCAACCTGCTGTCGCTGCTCGAGCCGATCATGATCGTGTTCCTGGGCGTGGTCGTGGGCGGCATGGTGGTCGCCATGTACCTGCCGATCTTCGACATGATCAACGCGGTGCAGTAGGGGGTATTTCCTCACGGACATCCATAACTGACGCGATTGGACATGCATAACTGACGCACTTGGACAATCATAACTGACGCACCTTGTAAGTCCTTGCGCCACAAGGGACTGACGAACGAGGCCACGGCATCGCGGATGCCGTGGCCTCGTTCTGTTGACATGTACCGAGGGAGAGACTGGCGCGACGGGTTGGCAGATAGCAGGGTGGCATCAACCATGGCGAGGTCGGCAGGTAGCCAGTTAGCACCATCTTCGCCTTGCGTAGCCAATGCCTCAACGTCGCGCACGCCGCGCGCTCACCACGAGCAAGTCCGCAGTGCTGGTGCCTAGCCGGATTATTCCCTCAACACTTGATGTAATGTGCGCGACGTAGTAACGTCTCCTCATGACACGCCCCCGCGGCCGGCTGTTCCGGTTACCCTGGCGAACGCCTGACGCCGACGTCGAGGACGAGCTGCGCTCGCATATCGAAGAGCGCATCGAGGACCTCGTCGCGCTGGGCAGCACTCCGTCAGCCGCCCGCGCCCAGGCAGAGAGCGAGCTCGGCGACCGAGCCGCGTTGCGCGAGGAGTTGGTTCGCATCGACCAGCGGATCGCGCACAAGCAGTCGCGCCTCGACCAAATCGAACTTCTCTCGCTGCCGTTTCGCTTCGCCCTCAGGCGACTTCTGCGGCAGCCCGGATACCTGGTCCTGGCATCGGGGTCCCTCGCGCTAGCCCTGGGAGCCACAACGGCAACCATCGGTTTTGCGGATGCCTGGAACCATCCGACCATCGCGTTCGAGGCGCCCGACCAGACCGCTGCAGTCATGGTCTACGGTGGTCCGCTGAGCCCAGTCTTGGCGATAAGTACGACTAGCCGGTGGCAGCGCATAGCGCCGCACCTTCCGATTGACGCGTACGCCCTCGCGGCATACCAGGGTGCGGTCGTGCGTGTCGGCGATGAGGTGCTGCGCGAGCCGGTGCTTAACGTATCCGCGAACTTCACTGCGGTCACGGGCGTCCGTCTCGCACGTGGCAGAGGATTCATCGACGGCCCGGCAGACGAGAATGCGGTTCTCGTCAGCGAATACTACTGGCGCCGCTATTTCGGAAACCGCGACACAACGGGCGACGCGACCATCATGGTCGGTGACCGCTCGATGCGCATCGTCGGAGTGATGCCACGAAGTCCCATGTGGCCCGTCAGCGGAAATGTCTTCCGGCTCGCGACGGGCAGTGCGATCGGCGGCAATCTGTCACCGGTGGTACGCCTGTCCGCTGGGGCAACGTGGTCACAGCTGCAGCAAAAGCTCGATGCACTGACGGGCGCGTTCAATGAAGACGGCGGCCTGACACGTCCCTATCGGCTCGCGTTGCGTCCGTTCTCACAGCAAATGCGTACTGGATTGGACAGTGCGCACACGCTGATGCTCACGGCCGCTGTAGTCGTACTGCTGATTGCCTGCGCCAACCTGACCGCGCTTCTGCTCGCGCGCCTCGCCGCGCGTCGTCGCGACGTCGCATTGCGATTGTCCCTCGGGGCAAGCCGCGCAGCAATCTTCAGCGATGTGCTAGCCGAGCTCATCATTATTGCTCTCGTCGGCCTCGTAGCCGGTTTCGGCCTCGCCAACGGCGCAACTGGCGTCGTCAGAGCGCTCTTGCCGCTTGAACTCACCTGGGCGACGTCAGTAGAGATGCACTGGAGCTGGCGAGTCTTTGCGATGTCCGGTGGGCTGCTGCTTTTCGTCGTATTTGTCGTTGGCCTCCTGCCTTCGCTTGAAGTGCTGCGTACCCCGCTCATGGAGCCGCTGAAAGAGTCCTCTGGGGGCGCCGTATCGCGACGCCCACAGCGAATGACATCAGTCGTGATGCTGCAGCTTGCGGCCTCCTTGCTGATGCTCATCGTGACCGGTGCCCACCTGACCGCCGCTGCGCAGCGCGAACGCCTTAGCTTCGGCTTCGATGCACGCCGCGTGCTGCTCGTGGCCGGCGAGCTGACGTGGACTGCCGATTCGGTTGCCGCTGGCCTGCGGAATCCGACGGAGTATGTTCTGGCCAGTACCAAGGCCTCTCCCGGAATCACAGCGGCCTCCTACTATGCGTCCGCAAAGCCAGAAGGGTCTCAGGTAACCTCCGAGGACCCCGCGAGCTTGGACCACCCGTTGCTCGTGGACCAGTACACGATTGCGGGTCCCGGATTCCTGAATGCTGCCGGTATTGCGTTGCTGCGCGGGCGTGATATCGCCGAGGGTGACAGCGTGGGAGCCGGTGCCGTCATTCTGGACGAGAGTGCCGCGAGAGCGCTGTTCCCGGGCGGGGATGCCCTTGGCCGACGTGTGCGCATGGGTCGCGCCTCATCAGCAGAGCCATGGCGCACGGTGGTTGGCATCGCACGCGATGTTGCGCTGCGATTTCCCCCCACCAGCTTGCCGGCGCGTTCTCCCGCGATCTACGTCGCCACCTCGCTGCCAAGGCCGAGCCGGTTTGCCATCGCGGCACGCATCGCGGGAAGCGAGGATGCCGCCGCAGTGACGCAGCGGGTGCGGCGTGACGTCGCGGCGGTCTTGCCGTACACCGTGTTGGTAAACACGCAGCGACTCGCAGACCGCTACGACACGGCCGCACGCGCGCAGTGGCAATTGGCTGCACTCTTCGGAGCGCTCGCAATCGGTGCATTGTTGTTCGCGGGCGCTGGGCTCTTTGCGGTGCTCTCGTACCGAGTGAATCAGCGCATGCGCGAACTGGCAGTCCGCGTTGCAGTCGGGGCCACTGCGCGTGACGTGGCGTGGCTGGTGGCGCGCGACA
>CANNKR010000026.1 GCA_947504615.1 Gemmatimonadota bacterium
ACGCGCGTGCTGGTGGCCACCGACATTGCGCAGCGCGGGCTGGACATCTCGGGCATTTCGCACGTGATCAACTACGACGTGCCGCAGCAGGCCGAAGACTACGTGCACCGGATCGGGCGCACGGGGCGCGCCGCGCAGACGGGTGACGCCTACACGTTCATGTGCGCCGACGAGATTGCGATGGTGAAGACGATCGAGCGGGTGATCAATCAGGAGATTCCGCGGATCTCGGTGCCGGGGTATGATTTTGGGACGTGAGGGGGAGAAAAACAGAGCGCACGAGCGCACGAGCGCATGAGCACATGAGGACATGAGCGCACGAGCGCGCGAGCGCACGAGCGCGCGAGCGCACGAGAGTGAGAGGGGGCTCGGGAGACAAATCGTCTCGCCGGGCCCTTCCCGCGTTCGTGCGTTCTCGCGCTCGTGCGTTCGTGCGTTCGTGCGCTCTCGCGTTCGTGCGTTCGTGCGCTCTCGCGTTCGTGCGTTCGTGCGTTCTCCCGCTTCCGTCACTGCCCACTCCACCGAATCCGTCCCAGTCGCGACACCACCACCGAGTCCACGCGGTGGCCGCGTACGATGAGCAGTGTCGTGTTGGAGACACCGGTGGCGAGTCCGTCGGGGGCGAAGCGCACGGAGTCGCCACTGGCGGCGAGTCTCACGCCATGCAGGGCGCCGACGGCGCGGCGCGTGATGGTGTCGCTGCCGCTGGTGACGCGCACTTCGCCCGCCGCCGCGTCAACGACGAAGGTGGCGGTGGTGCCACGCGCGAGGGCCGATTCGCGGGCGAAGACCAGGGCGTTGACGATGTCCGCGGCGGCGGCCCGCATGGTCCAGCGTTCGGTGACTCCCACCAGCGATGGTACCGCGATGGCGGCGACGAGGGCGACCAGCGCGAGGGTGAGCGCGAGCTCGGCGAGCGTGTGGGCGTGACGCATGGGGCGAATGGGGCGCAGTGGGCGCGCGTGGTGCGCGTGACGACGAGGCTCGGCGGCCCGGCGAGGATGCGCCGAGCGGGATTACGACACATCTTGGGGCCGTCGTCCTGTGCTGCGTCACCATCTGAACGCGGTACGGTACGCGAATACGCCGGCCACGCGGCCGGTACCACGCGAGGCTGAAGAGGGGATCGTCATGCACGGAAGTGGAATGCGTCGCCGCGGGGCGCTGGCTCTGCTGGTACTCGCCGCTGGCTGCCGCTCGCCGGAGGCCGATATCGCCGTCGCCGAGCAGTTCACGCAGGTCTCCGACGCGCTGGTGTCGATGCGCGACCAGATGGTGGTGATGTCTGGGACCGTGGATTCGCTGGTGCAGGTCGTGGCCAAACAGGACACGCTGATCAGGCGAATGGCGGCGGTGAACGGAGTGCCGGTTCCCTGAGCTTACCCCGCGTTTTCCGCGATGAGCCGCATGACCTCGCCCGGTTGCGCATGCCGTCCCAGCGCGGCCTTGGAGAAGACGAGCACACCGTCCACGGTCACCTCAAAGCGCCCGCCGCTGCTGGGCGTGAAGGCAATCTCGGCGTTGGGGTACTGCTCACGAATCGCGGCCGCCAAACTGGAGGCCCGGGGTTCGTAGTGTCAGATGGTGCAGAATTCGATGGTAACGCGCATGAACGGGGCCTGAGTTGGGGTCTCCTGAAGATACGGGCGGGCGGGGCTGGTTGCCTGCGCCGTGCGCCCCGGCCACCTTTCGAGTCATGCGAATTGCAATCTCCACCGGCGGCGGCGATGCCCCCGGCCTCAATGCGGTGATCCGTGGTGCCGTCCTGTCCGCCATCGACCGGGGATGGCACGTCCTCGGCATCAAGCGCGGGTACATGGGGCTGCTTGGCGAAGACGAGGTGATTCCGCTGACGCGCGACACGGTGCGCGGCATCGGTCATCTGGGCGGCACGATCCTGCGCACGACGAACCGCGGGAATCCGTTCGAATACCCCGTGCGCCAGGCCGATGGCAGCTTTGTGCACGTCGACCGGTCGGACGAACTGATGTCGAACGCGCGCAATCTGGGTATCGAGGCCCTGATCACGATCGGGGGCGACGGCTCGCTGGCCATCGCCCAGCGGCTGGTCGAAAAGGGAATGCGCGTCGTCGGCGTGCCCAAGACGATCGACAATGACGTCAGCGGCACCGTGGTGACCTTCGGGTTCGACACCGCAGTGACCACCGCCATGGAAGCGATCGACAAACTGCATACGACGGCCGAGAGCCATGACCGCGTGATGGTGATCGAGGTGATGGGACGCGACGCGGGGTTCATCGCCCTGCACTCGGGCGTGTCGGGGGCGGCGCACGTCATCCTGATTCCCGAGATCGCGTGGCAGATCGAGAAGGTCTGCGAACACATCATGATGCGGGATGCCATGGGCAAGAAGTTCGCCGTGGTCGTCGTCAGCGAGGGGGTCAAGTTCCAGGGCGAGCAGGGAGTGATGGGCGAGTCAATGCCGGGGCAGGCCGTGCGCGTGGGCGGCATCGCGGAGCGCCTGTCGAAGGCCATCCAGGAGCGCACGGGCAAGGAGTGCCGTTCGCTCGTGTTGGGCCACCTGCAGCGGGGTGGCATGCCCACGGGCTACGATCGCCTGCTGGCGACGCGGTTTGGCGGCGCAGCGGTGGAAGCGGTGGCCAACGCCAAGTGGGGGCACATGGTGGCCCTGCAGACGCCGCACATCGTGCCCATCCTCATCACCGATGCCTTGAAGTCGCAAAAGCGGGTGGATCCCACGCACGATATCGTGCGCACGGCGCGCCGGGTGGGGATCTCCTTCGGCGACTGACGGGAGTCCGGGGGGCGGACGGCTGCTGATCCGTCCCAGCTCCTCTGGATCACCGTCGCGTCCGTGGGGTATACTTGATCGTCCACCGGTACCGCGTGGTTCCCGGTAATCGTCCGTAGGGTGGACTATCGCCCGTGTGTGTGGAGGCCGTCTGACTCGCTTCATCTGGTTCGTGCCATTCGTTGCGCTTGCTGCGGTCTCCGGACCGCTGGCCGCGCAGGACGCGCGCGTTCAGGATGTCCGTGTGCAGGATGCGCGCGACCTGCCTCCGCAGATGCCGGTGACGTTTACCCCGCCCGCCGGACTGTGCCGCATCTGGCTGGACGGCGTGCCGGCCACCCAGCAGCCGGCGCCGACCGACTGCGCGAGCGCCATCAAGAACCGTCCGGCCAGCGCGTCCATCGTCTTTGGGCCCAAGCGTCGTACCGAAGGGAGCGAACTGGAGTCGTTCACACGACGTCCCGGGAGTCCGCTGGTTCGCCAGCTGGCTCCGAACACGCTGGCACCCCGCCGGCGTGACGACGCGCGCGATCGCCTCGCCGACAGCTCGGCGAAGACCGTACGCAAGCCGGAGAAACCGCAGTAACCCAGCCCCTGCGCCCCGTCACCGATCCGTACCTCCCGCGTGATCGCGAAGATTTCGTTCGCAGCGGGACCGGCGGGCGCATCATCGTCATCGCCCCCACACGCGCGGCGTGCGAGACCATCGAGCTGGGGTTCACGCTCGATATCGAGACGGTGCTCTGGAAGTCGCACGGCGAACGGCTGCGCGCGCTGGCCGACCGCCTGACGCGCGAGGGCGCGCAGGACGGGCGCCGCCTGGGCTTTGGCATCGTGGCGGGGACCGGTACCGGCAAGACGCTGAGCATCAAGCCGATTGCCCACGTGATGCTGGCCACCGACGAACTGCGCGTGGGCGTGATCAACCGCGAGCGCGAGGCGACCCCCGAGACGCCCACCTGGAACGTCATCATCGTCACCACGGGCATCGCGCGGCGCTGGTTCCAGGACAACGACATCCGGCCGCAGGACACGCTGGTGGTCGACGAAATCCACCAGACGTCCGCCGAACTGGAGCTCTGCCTGGCCCTCGGCAAGCGCGTGGGCTGCCGGTTCATCTGGCTGTCGGCCACGGTGGACCCGGCGTTCTACGCTCGCTACCTGAATGCCGCCGAGGTGATCGAGAGCACTGCGTTCGACCCGGCCAAGGCCGCCGTGGTGCAGGTACACCGCAAGAAGCCGCTGGAGTTCCTGGACGACAAGTTCCTGATGCGCGTCAGCAAGGAACGGCGCGGCGTCGGCGTATTCCTGCCGACGCGCGCCGGCGTGGAGCAGGCGGCCGCACTCGTACAGAGCCGTTTTCCGCGCATGAATGTCGCCTTCTACCACGGCGGCGAGCCCATCCGGGTGATCCGCCCGTTCCTGGAGGCGCAGGAATCCAAGCCCTTCCTGCTGGCGATGACCGCAGCGGGGCAGAGTGCGCTGAATGTGCAGGGGCTCGACACGGTGATCATCGACGACACGCGCTTCACCAACCTGGTGGAGGGCGGCAAGAACGTGCTGACGCGCCTGCACCTGGGGGCCAACGAGATCCTGCAGATGGCGGGCCGCGTGCATGGGCGCGTGGCCGGCGGGCACGTGTTCATCCTGAGCGATCGCGACATCCAGTTTGCGGCGCTGCGGCCCACGGCCCCCGAGTTCCAGCTGGCGGGCGACAGCGAGCGCGTTGCACTCACCTGCGCCGCACTGGGCGTGCGGGCCGACGAGTTGGACCTGCCGGTGGCGCTGGACAAGCTGAGCTACCGCCGCGCGCTGGAGTTCCTGGAATCGCGCGGCCTCGTGGAGCAGGGAAAGCTGACGCCGTACGGCAAGAAGGTCGAGGTGATGCCGGTGGACCGGCCATGGGCCGAGCTCCTGGTACACTGCGACGACGAACTGCTGGCCTACGTGGCGGTGATGGCGAGCATCGAGAGCCTGCACCGGATGACGCGCGAGGATCGCGATCTCAGTGGGCTCATCGTGCCGGGCAGCGACAACCTGACGGCGTACAACGTGTACGCCGAGGCGTTCACGAAGTGCGGCTTCCTGGGCGAGGTGTATGGCCTGCCGCGGCAGATGTTCGACGAAAGCGTGTCGACCTGGGCGGAGCATCGCGGCGTGCTGGTGAAGGCGCTGGAGGATGCGGCGCTGGCGATGGCGAGCATCTATCGCGCCGTCGGACTGGCACTGCCTCTGGTGATGCCCAAGGTGACGCCGGGGGTGGAGCGCCGGTTCGTCGAGCTGCTGGCGGAGATCATGCCGTTCGATCTCGTGGTCGACGAGCAGACGTCGTGGGGTGACGAGGCGCGCGTCTCGAAGACGAGCGTCTGCGGCAGCTGGGGGGCGATTGCGGGAACGCTGCGCTACTTCGCCGACCGCTGGGGGGTACCGCGCGCGGCGATCGAGGGGACGCAGATCCCCAAGGATCTCGTGCGTCGACACGCGACGACGCACACGCCGACGCTGACGTTTGACGCGCGGCACAAGCAGTCGCCGCTGGCGCTCGAGCGGCGGGTCACGTTCTTCGGGTTCGAGCTGTCGCGCGAGCGGGAGCCGGTGCGCGAGTTCCCGGCCGGAATGGAAGTGGAAGCACGGCGCGTGCTGGCCGAGGCAATGGGACGCGGCGAGGCGCAGCATCAGGCGGTGCTGCGCAATCGCCAGCCGGTGGAAGAACTGCGCGAGGCCTGGCGCCGCAGCGGCGGCACGACGCCTCGGCTGGGATTGGCCGAACTGACGACGTGGTATGAACGGGCGATCGCCGGCGTGCGCGACATCACGGAGTGGCGTGCGGTGCGCGCGCTGCTGGACGCCGACGAGTTCGTGCCGCGTGAGCAGCGCCTGCAGTTGATGGCGCTCCCCGGTGCGGCGGAGGTGCGAGGGCGCACGGTGCAGATCGATTATGACGTGGAGGAGACGCCGGGCGGGATGCTGGGCGTGGCGCGCCTGCGGTTGCCGGAGAAGGTGGCGCGCAATCTGGTGGACGAGGAGTTGCCGGCGCTCGACCGTCCGGTGCGCTTCACGGTGATGCGCGGGGCGCGCGGGGCGGTGAAGGCGGCGACGCTGACTGAGTTGCAGCACCGGCTGGATGAACCGTTTACCGACGATGAGCGAGGGCGGATCTCGGAAGGGAAGGCGGATCGCGAGAAGGATCGCGACAGGGACCGTCGCGGTGGGCCACGACGTGGTGGGCCAGGTGGGTTCGGCGGAGATTCGCGTGGCGGTGGATCGCGTGGTGGCGGATCGCGGGGTCGTGACGAGCGTGGCGGGAGTTCACGTGGGGGCGGCTCAGCTGGGCGCGACGACCGAGGCGGCAGCCGAGGTGACTCGCGGAGCGACTCGCGGGATGCCCGCGGTGATCGTGGTCGGCCGGGTGGGGGTCCCTGGGACGGGCGCGGGGGCGGGGATGCGACCGGCGGTGGTCGGAATCGTCCAGGCTCACCGGCCGGTCGCGGAAAGCGCAGGGGCAAATAGAGTTACGCTGGCATTACATGGACATTTTGTACGCTTGTCCAGAGAATGGCTATGAATAGTTGGACAAATCATTGACAAAGGGGCCTTAATTGTCCTAGTTTCTCCGTGCGTGACTGACGCGCAGGAGACCCCCCGATGGCAACGATGGTGGCTGGCCCGAATTTCGATTACGATCATGGGATGGCCCCGCATGACGGGCGGCCACTCCGGTTTGATCGCGACGCCGTGGCGCAGATGGATGCGCTCTACAGCTTCGCGTTCAAACTCACCAAGGTTCGTGAAGAAGCCGAAGACCTGGTGAGCGACACGATGCTGCGCGCGTTCCAGCGCTGGGGGCAGTTCGATCTCGGCTCGAATCTTCGCGCCTGGCTGTTCACGATCCTGTACCACGCGTTCGTGAGCCGGAAGCGTCGCATCGATGCGCGCGAAGTGCCGATGCCGGAAACCGAGGACGGCTACAATCGCCTTGAGCCGGTGGGCGACGAGAATCCCGAGGCAACGTTCTTCGATTCCTTCGTGGACGAGGACATCGTCCGCGCCATCGGCGCCCTGCCGGAGGAATACCGCACGGCGCTGGTGATGAGCGATCTGCACGGACTGCGCTACGCCGAGATCGCCAAGGCCCTGGGCGTACCCGAGGGCACGGTGAAATCCCGCCTGTTCCGCGGGCGCCGCATCCTGCAGGGACAGCTCCGCGGCTACGCCGAGGAGATGGGCTACGTCAGGGCACCGGCGGTGTTGGCCGGCTGACCCGCGTGGTCACGCGGTGCCGGGCCGCCTTGGCCCGGTTGCCGCAGCTGCGCATGTCGCACCAGCGCCGCCGGCCGTTGCGGCTGATGTCCAGGAAGACGCGCGGACACGGCGGCTCTGCCGCGCAGCGGCGCACGCGCGCGAGCTCGCCCATGACCAGTGTGTCCGCAGCGCTCTCGACGATGGGAATCACGAGGGCGGCGAAGGCGTCACCCGAGGGGACGAAGGCCCGCTGAAATGAGCCATCGCGCGGGTCGTGCTCGACGCGCCGGATGCCGGTGGAGCGTCCCAGCACCCGGTTGATCTCGAGGATGGCGGCCTGCGTGGCCCGTTCCGACGTGAGCAGCCCACGCTCCGCGAGCGGGCGCAGCATGCTGCGGATGCGCCGCGCCTCGTGCAGGGCAGCGGTCGCGCTGGCGGGCTGTTCCTGGGCGCGGCGCTGGAGCGAGGTGCGCCGGGCGGCGTCAATGAGTGCCGCCGACTCCAGCCACGCCAGATAACCGTCGAACGAGACCAGGGTGTCGGCATGCGCGTGACGAGGCGCTTCGTCGGTGTTGACGAAGTCGAGCCATAGCCGGCCTGCGGCAAAGGGAACTCTCGCGCGGGGCATCGTGTGCCTAACTTACACGCCGTGCCTCTCGCCAACATCCATCTCGTCGCCGTCGGTTCCACGAACCCGGTCAAGCTCGGCGCCGTTCGCGCGGTGCTCCAGCAGGTCACGCCCGGTGCCGGCGTGGAGGGGGTCGCCGTCGCGTCGGGCGTCCCGGACCAGCCGATGGGGGATGCGCAGACCATTGCCGGCGCCACGAATCGCGCCCATGCCGCGCGTGCCGCGCTCGACGCCGATCTCGGCGTCGGCATCGAGGGGGGCGTGGTCGAGACGCCGACCGGGATGCGCACCTGCGCCTGGGCCGTGGTGGCGACTCGAGAGGGCGCCGCGCACGTAGGTGGCTCGTTGTCGATGCCGCTCCCCGACGCCGTGGCGGCGCTGATCCGCGATGGGGTGGAACTGGGGCACGCCATCGACCAGCTGATCGGCACGACCAACATCAAGCACGGCGCCGGCGCAGTGGGCGTGCTGACCGACGGGCTGGTGAGCCGGCAGCAGGCGTACGAAGTGATCCTTGCCTACGCTCTCGCTCCGCTCCTGAGCCACCACCACTCTCCACGCCCATGACTCCGTTTTCCGTGACCGATCGCGTCCGCTGGTCGGACTGCGACCCGATGGGGATCATCCAGTACGCCACCTACCTGCGGTTCTTCGAGATCGCGGAGCACGAGATGTACCGCGCCTGCGGCCTGCCGTACGAGGTGCTGCGCGTGGCGGGCGACGTCTGGCTGCCGCGCAAGGCGCTGCAGATGGAGTTCCACTCGCCGGCGCACATGGACGAGGCGGTGGTCATCGAGAGCTGGTTCTCCCGCGTGGGGACGACGTCGCTGACGCTGCAGTTCGAGGTGTATCGCGAGGGTGACCGCGTTCACCGGGCGAGCGGCGCGCTGACCGTGGTCTGCGTGCACAAGGACACGCTGAAGAAATACCCGCTCCCGGAGAGCGTACGGACGGCGATCGCCAGATATACCGCCGACTGACCGCCGGAGCGCGCGCACGGTAGCGCGCACCGCCGAGTGGAATTCCGTAGAATTGATGCAGGACGATCGACCCTGATCCCTTGGAGACTCCGATGGACGCCTTCGTAGTTATACTAATCGCCGCTGCGGCGCTTTTCTTCTTCTTCTCCGGCATCCGGATCATTCGCCCCACGCACCGCGGGCTGCTGGAGCGTCTGGGCAAATACAATGGATACTGCGACCCGGGCTTTCACTGGATCATTCCGGTGGTGGACCACCTGGTGCAGGTGAACACCACCGAGCAGATGATCGACGCCGAGCCGCAGGAGATCATCACGAACGACAACCTGAATGCGCGGGTGGACGCCCAGGTCTACTTCAAGGTGATTCAGAACGAGGAGAGCGTGAAGGCCAGCCAGTACAACGTGGCCAACTACAGCTACCAGATCGTCAACCTGGCGCGCACGACACTGCGCAACATCATCGGCACGCTGACGCTGAAGTCGGCCAACAGCGAGCGGGGCAAGATCAACGACGAGTTGCACCGGATCCTGAGCGTCGAGACGTCCAAGTGGGGGCTGGAGATCGTTCGCACCGAGCTGAAGGAGATTGACCCGCCGAAGGACGTGCAGGAGACGATGAACAAGGTGGTGAAGGCGGAGAACGAGAAGATCGCGGCCATCGACTTCGCCACGGCGCAGGAGACGCAGGCGGACGGCCTGAAGCGCAGCAAGATCAAGGAAGCGGAAGGGGTGAAGCAGGCCAAGATCCTGACGGCCGAGGGCGAGGCGGGCGCCATCGCGCTCGTGAACGAAGCCGCCGAGAAATATTTTGTGGGCAATGCGGTGGTGCTGCGCAAGCTCGAGGCGGTGGAGCGTGCGCTGCAGCACAACGCCAAGATCGTGCTCCCCGAAGGCAAGGAGCTGATCAACGTGATCGGCGACATGGCTGGCGTGCCGGCCGTGATTCCGTTCAAGAAGTGAGCCCCATGCATCCGTCCAAGGCGATCGACATGCTGATGCAGGAGCACCGGGTGATCGAGCGGGTGCTCGACGCGCTCGAGCGCGCGGCGACCCATCTCGACCGATCCGTCGTGGTGCGCCCGGGTTTCTTTCTGGAGGCGAGCGACTTCATCGCGGGGTTCGCCGACGGCTGCCATCACCGCAAGGAAGAAGGGGTGCTCTTTGGCGCGATGGTGGAGAGCGGCGCGCCCAAGGATGATGGCGCCATCGGGATGATGCTCGAGGAGCACGAGCAGGGGCGTGTGTTCAACCGGGCGATGCGTGACGGCGCCCGGCGCCTGGAGGCCGGCGAGACCGACGCCCGGCGGCAGGTGGTGTCGAACGCCCGCGGGTACGTGGCGCTCCTGCGGGACCATATCGCCAAGGAAGACGAGATGCTCTTCCCGATGGCCGATGAACTGTTCTCGACGCCGGAACACGACGCGGTGATGCGCGGCTTCGAGGTGATGCAACGGCAGGACGCCGTGGAGGGCGCACCGGAGAAGTTCCACGCGCTCGCCGCGCGGCTTGCCGAGGAAGCGCGCGTCCTCGGCGGCTGAACGTCGTTCCCCCACGCGAGACTCGTTTCTTCAACACGGAGACCGGAGGCGCACGGAGGACGCGGAGTACGGCAACTGATAAATAAAGGGGTGTGGCGGCGAGTCTCATCCGCCACACCCCCTTGAATGTTGTCCTCCGTGGCCCTCCGTTACCTCCGGTCTCCGTGTTGAACATCACGAGACCAGCCGGTCTCCGTGTTGAACATCACGAGACCAGCCGGTCTCCGTGTTGAATAAACGGATCCCGCGTTGCCCGTATCAGGGCACCATGACCATGCGCTTGAACAGCCGCCCGTGGTGCGCGTCGTCAAAGACCTCATTGATGCGCGATAGCGGCGCGCGATCGACGTACGGCTTCACGGTCAGGCGCCCTTCGCCGATCCACTGCAGGAGCTCCGGGTAGATCAACGGGTCGGCGCCCCAGTTGCCGCGCACCGTGGCGTCGTACGCCATCAGGTTCGACAGGCACACTTCGATGCGGTCCATCGTGTAGCCGACCACGGCCAGCGAGCCGCCGAAGCCGAGGAGCGAATAGGCCGTCTCCTGGCCGGCGCGCGTGCCAGACATCTCGAAGATCTTCCAGAGGTGTGGGGGCGCACCCAGCCCCTCAGCCAGCGCACGCACCTGCTTGCGCACATCCTTGGCGGGGATGTCGCGGACGTTCAGCACGGCGCCGGCACCAGCCGCGCGCGCCAGTTCGAGCTTTCGGTCGTCGACGTCGAGCGCGATGACCTTGGCGCCGATCGCCGCGGCCACCTGCACGCCGTACACGCCAATGCCGCCGATGCCGACGAAGAGCGCGAGCTCGCCGGCCACGAGTTCAGAGCGCTTGACGGCCTCGAAGGGTGTGGCCACGGCGTCGGACACCACGCTCAGTTCCCAGAGGTCATGCGTGGCGAGCGCCGCATCGGGCACCGGGCAGAGAAAGCGTGCGGGCACGACCACATGCGAGGCAAAGCCGCCGTGGCGGTCGTTACCCGGCATCACCTGCACGCGGCAGATGGCGCGCCGGCCCGCGCGACACAGGTCGCATTCCCCGCAGGGGAGCACGGCGGGGACGATGACGGCGCGGCCCACCAGCGACGCATCCACGCCGGCGCCGACCTCGCGCACGACGCCGCTGATCTCGTGGCCGAGTACGAGTGGCAACGCACCGCGCGTCTTGACGCCATGGTGGAGGAACGAGATGTCGGTGTGGCAGACGCCGCACCCGGCCACCTCGACCGTCGCTTCGCCGGCGTCAGGCGCACGCGGGGCGAGCAGGCGCTGCTCGAGTGGCGCGCCCTGCGCGGTCATCATCCACGCGTCCCACTGTCCGTCGGTCCTGATAGTCATGAGCGGCTCCGTTAGGTCCTGTGGTCGGCATCGGGCGCATCGCCAAAGACGAAGCTCCCGCAGGCATGGCACTCATCGAGGCCCTTGTCGACGCCGGTGAAGCAGCGTCGGTTGTCGGGGGCGAGCCGCATCACCTTGCGCAGGAACCGGCAGTCGCAGTCGGCGCTGGGCGCATACACGGCCTCGAGGTACTCCTCGGCGTTCTCGAGCACGTTCCGCACGCGCACCTTCATGCTCGGCGTGAGTTCCCCGTCTTCGAGCGAGAGCTCCTTGTGGATCACGGCAAACGCCTGGATTCGTTCGTACTTCACCCGATGCTCGGCGTTGAACGCGAGCAGCGTGTCGCGGAGTGACGCCTTGACCACACGATCGGCCGTGGCCCGGTCGTCGCCGAACTGCTCGGCGATGCGGAAGTAGTCGGGAAAGATGAGCGCGGCGAGAAAGTGCTGTCCCTGACCCGCCACGACGATGTGACGAATGAAGTGGTTCATCCCCACGAGGCGATTCTCGATCTCGGTGGGCACGACCTTTTCGGCGTTGAGCATCTTGAACACGCGGTCCTTGCGGGCCACGAGCTTGAGCCCGCCTCCGACAAACTCCCCGAGATCGCCGGTGTGGAACCACCCGTCCCCCGGGAGCGCCCCGAGGGTCGCTTCGGGATTCTCGAAGTACCCGCGCATCACGTTAGGGCCCTTCACCAGGATCTCGCCGTCCGGAGCGATGCACAGGGTGACACCGGGAATCGGATACCCGACCATGCCGGGGACGCTGCGCGTCTCGTTGAGGTCGGTGAGGGTGCAGCAGGGCGACGTTTCGGTGAGCCCCCACCCTTCGAGCACCGGGATGCGCCGAGCGGCGAAGAAGGCCGACACGGTGGCGGGGAGCGGCGCGGCGGCCGTGAAGACGAACCGGAGGCCGTCGTGGAAGATGGTGCCTTCGTCCTCGGGCCGCGTCTGGACGTGCGTGACGAGTTGCTGGTAGACGTGCGGCACGCTGAAGTAGATCGTGGGGCGCACCGACGCCCAGTTGCGCTGCAGCACGGCAAAGTCCTTGCCGCGCGAATCATCGATGTGGATGGTCGCGCCGTTGAACAGCGCGGTGTACTTCTCGAAGATGCCGCCGAAGCTGTGATGCCACGGGAGGTACGAGAGGAACCGGTCGTCGCGCGTCACCGACCAGATCGCCGAGAGTGAGCGCTGTTGCGACAGGATGTTGTCGTGCGACAGCGCCACGCCCTTGAGGATGCCGCTCGTCCCCGAGGTGAAGTTGAGCAGGCACGGTTCGTCGGGGTCGATGCGTGCGGCGGCGTCGAGGAACGTCGCGACGTCGGCGGGCCCTGCTGGATGCGCGGATATCGCATCGCGGAACGACGTGTACTGCACCTTCGTGGCCTGCAGCAGGGTCGCGACCGCCGCCGCGTCCACCGTGTCGAGCGTGACCAGCGCGCGGGCGCCGACGCCGAGATACACACCGGCCAGCTGGGCGCGCCCGGCGACGATCACCACCGTCGGGGTGGCGTGGGCGAGGAGTCCCTGGACCTGATCCGCCGGATAACCAGCGAAGATCGGCACGTAGGTGGCACCGAGGCCCATCGTCGCGAATTCCGCGATGAGCATCTCGCCGCGGTTGGGCGAAACGATGGCGACTCGCGTACCCGGCCCCACACCCGAGTCGGCAAGAAATGCGGCGAACGCGGTGACGTCTCGGGCGAACGACTCCCACGACGCGGCGCGGAACTCGCCGTCAACGCGCTCGGCGTACACCGCGTGCTCCCCGAACCGCGCCACATTGCGCGCGAGCAGGCCGCCGACGCTCTCGCGTTCGCCAATGGGCGCGAGTTGCGAGCGGAGCGTGTTCCCTTCGCGCACCACGGCGAGCGCGTGGCTCATGGCCTGCCTGGCGGGAACAAGCGGCTCAGTCGTCACGGAGTCTCCCCAGCCAGAGGCAAGCTTCGCGAGGAGCGTGCGTCGTCGCCTCCGGGACCGACGGAGACGGCGCCGTCGCGCGCGGCGAGTGCGGCGCCGAACGCCCCCATCTCCTGCGGATGCGGTGGCACCGTCACCTCGACGTGCAAGGCTTCGGACAGCAGCGCGACCATCGTCGGGTGATACGCCACCACGCCGCCGGTGGCGACGACCCGCCCATCGAATACGTCCATGGCGATCACGCGCTTCATCAGCGACCGGTACGCCGCCATCGCGAGGTCCGAGGGACGACGTCCCGCGCGAATGAGCGTGAGCAGTTCGGTGCCGGCAAAGACCGTGCAGAAACTGGAAAGCTCGAACTCCTCGGTGGACTGCGCGGCGAGGACGTCGAGGGCCGCGGTTTCGATACCGAGCCGGAGCGCGATCTCGTCGAGAAAGCTCCCCGTGCCGGCGGCGCATTTGCGATTCATTCGGTGCGACAGGCGATGCCCGTTGGCGTCGAGCCGGATGACCTTGGCGTCCTGTCCCCCGATGTCGATCACGACCAGCGGTCCCTTCACATGGAACGCAGCCCCTCGCCCATGGCAGTCGAGCTCGGTGCGCGAGCCGTCGGCAAAGGCCACGGCATCGCGTCCGAATCCGGTGGACCAGACGGCGGAGATGTCGGCAGCTTCGCATCCAGCCCTCGCCAGCGCCTCTGCGTAGGCGCGCTCGGCAGCGACGGCGAGGTCGGCGCCGGAGCGCACGACGCTGGTGCCGAGCACCAGCCCGTCGTGGTCGATGACCACGGCCTTCGTGTTCCACGATCCGCTGTCGACCCCGGCGTAGCGGCGCATCAGCGTGCGGCCCGCCCGGCAGCGGCGCGACCGTCCGCGAGCTGCTCCACGAATCCCTCGATGTTCGTCTTCGCCTGTTCGTCGGAGAAGCAGCGCAGGTCGTTCACGTCGCCATCGAGCATCAGCGTAGGAATGCCCAGGCGCTCCGACAACCGGCGCGGCATCCCGTAGCGGGAGTTGGTGTTGTTGGGGCAGGTGCGGCAGTCGTGAAAGACGATGCCGTCCACGTCGTAGAGCTTCACCATCCGCTCGATGTAGCGTTCCTTGGGCTCGTCCGAGCGGGCAATGAACAACTCCACCGACGAGCGGGCCATCGACCGCCACGGGTCGGCGGGGTCGAGCGTGGAGAAGATCCAGCTGTTGCAGTACGTCGAGGCAACAACGGCCGTGCGGAACTCGGCGAACGTCGTGGAGAGCGCGCGGAGCCGTCCCCAGACCGGCATCCCGTCCCAGTACAGTCGTAGCGACTCACCGGGTACGGCCTGCACGCCGGTGCGCGTGCGTTCCTCGAGCTCGGCGAGCAGCGTGCCATAGTAGGTCGCGGCTTCGGGGGCGCCACGGAGCACGACCGCCGGCCCCATGTGGATGGTGCCATCGAAGAACGTGAAGGGCGAGGGACGGTGCGTGGCCGTGGTGAGGCAGCGTTCCCAGAGCGCCGATGCGTCGCGGGCGGCGCTCATGGCGGTGGTGAGCCGCGCGCTATCCAGTCGTGTGCCGGCCACGCGTTCGAGTATCGGAACGAGCGCCTCGAGCTGCCTGGTGACGTCACCGATCTCGGCTTCCGTGACCTCGCCCACCGAGCGCGGCGAGTTGATGCCGATGACCGGGACATTCCATTGACGGCCGTACCACTCAAACCAGTCGCGCACGTCGCGGCACTGGTTGGTGTTGAAGACGAGCACGTCGGCGCGCGGCACGCCGTGCAGCCCGAACGCCGACAGCGGCGACTCGCCCGAGAGATAGGCGCCGATGTCGCTGGTGAGGTACGAGCAGATGTCCTGCGAATATCCCTGCGCGTGTGCCACGGGCAGGTAGCGGTTGGCCGTGCGTCCCGCGCCGAGCATTGCCGCGTGGTTCTCGGGGAAGTGCACGACGAAGCCGAGGGCGCGCAGCAGTTCCGCGGGCCCCACGCTCGTGCACCACGCCACGGGCGCGGTCTTCTTCTCCACGGCCTCGCCGAGGCCGCGGTAGTACGCGCTCATCGTGTCGCGGAGCGCGGCGGTGCTGGCGAGCTCGGCCCGGGGTGCGGCCATCAGGCCTCCAGCGTGGGCTGGAAGACGCGCAGCGAGGCGCCGAGCGCTGCGGTGAAGATGGGATCAGGGACGGCGTGGACCTTGAGGCCGGATTGTGCCTCGAGTGCCGCGAGGACGCCCGGGAAGTATTCCACCACCCCGCCGCAGATGACCACGGGGTCCTCAAAGCCGCCGATCTCGATGATCCGCTCGGCGATGGAGTGCATGCAGCCGAGCGCGATCTCTTCGCGCGTGGCGCCCTCGCGCAGACGCTCGAGCACCTCGGAGGCGGAGAAGACCGAGCAGTAACTGCTGACGCGGGCAGGGCGATCACCGGCCGCCGACGCCAGTTCCTGCAGACGCGTGGGGCTGACGTCGAGGTGGCGCGCGGTGAACATCAGGAAGCTGCCGATGCCCACCGCACAGCGCCGAACGCCACGCGCCGCAGTACGACGGCCGGCGTCGTCCACGGTGATGACGTGCGGATCGCGGCCGCCGATGTTCACCAGGGTCATGGCGTGCTTCATGTGCTGGAACGCGCCCAGCGCGTGGCAGGACGCCTCCGTGACCGTGAGTGCGGCGTTGGGGACGCATTCCATGCCGAAGCCGGTCGCCCCGATGCCCGCGAGATCCCCTTCCGCGCGCTGGGCGTCGTCGAGCGCGGCCGCCAGCACCTCGTGCACGCAGGCCTGGAAGTATCCGCGCGTGGGCATCACCGCGCGGCCGATGATGTGACCGTCCTCGCCGGCGATGACCGCTTTCACGCATTCCGTCCCGACGTCCACGCCGGCCGCGATTCTCTGTGTTGCTTCAGTCATCGGTTCCTTCCTCTGCGTGACTGCCGTTAGCTGGCGCTGACCCGTGTCACCCGCTGTTCCAGAAAATCCGCGAACTGCTCCTGCAACCGCTCGGTCGAGAAGAGGCGCAGATCGTGTGAGTCGGCTTCAATGACCAGGCCGGGCACGCCCGTCTGGCGTTGCGTGCGTGCTGCCGGCCCGTATCGCACGTGACTGGTCTCTGGCGTCGTGCGGCAATCATGATAAATCGCCGCGTCCACGGCAAAGTGTTCGAACTGCTGCGCGAGGTATGACGCGCGATAGTCCTCGGACCGGTTGTCGAAGATGCCGGTGTACGCCCGCGCCATGCTTTCCATCGGGTCGTGCGCCTCGAGACCGGTCAGGGCGAACTCGGAGCAGAATGTGGATGCCACGATGGCGGCCCCGGCTTCCTCAAAGAGGCGGGCGAGCGGACGCAGGGCGCACCAGATGGGCGGTCCGTCCCAGTAGAGCCGATGCGCCTCGTTGGGCACTGCCGAAATGCCGCGAGCCACGCGATCCTCGACTTCCGCCTTCAGCTGGACGTAATAGTCCACGGCCTCCTGCGTGCCGCGCATCAGGATCATCGGCGCCACGTGGATGAGCGTGTCGAAGAACGTGATGGGCGCAGGCACCGTGCGTGCGAGCCCCAGGATGTCGCTCCACAGCTCCGCCGCCCGCGCCGAAAGCGCGACGGTTTCGCCCAGCTTGTCGACGTCGAGCACGCGACCGGTGGATTCTTCCAGGCGACGTTGCAGGCGCAGCAGTTGGTGCACGGCGGCGTCGACGTCGATCCGCTCGAGCACGTTGAGTGCCGGCGGCGGATGCAGCCCCATGACGGGGACGTCGTAATACGACCCGTAGAACTCGAACCAGCGGACCAGCTCATGCCCGGTGTTGGTGCTGTACGTCACCACGTCGGGGCGCGGCGGGCCGGCGATGCCGTGCGCATCGGTGAGCGGACTGCTGCCGGTCAGCAGGGCCCCGATGTCGGTGCGCATGGCGGAACTGACGAACTGCGAGAAACCGTCGGCCGTGGCGCGGGCGATGTACGGGCCGGCCCGGCGCGTCGCGGCGATGAGTGCGGCGTGGTTCTCGGGAAAGTACGGGACGATGCCGATGGCACGGACGATCTCCACCGGTGCGAGCCCGGAACAGGCGGCGACCAGCCGGTGCGGGTCGTTGGAGGCCTCAGCCAGATCGACGTAATAGGAGCGCATCAACTCCTTCAGGCGCTGCGTGCTCTCGAGCGGCGGCCCGCCCGGCGGCATGCCGGCGTCGGCGTCGCGCGGCGTGACGCGGGCGCGCATGCGCGGGCGCGGCGCCTCTTCATCGGCGGACCGCGCCCGGTCGAGACCGAGCTGCCGGACGATGTCCTGCTTGCGCAGGAACTTCTGGCGTTCGCGCGAATGGATGAAGCGCACGAGCGCCGAGTTGTGCGGCACCAACAGGCCGAGGCGCTCCGCCTCGCGCACGATGGCGCCGTTCAGTGCGTCTACTTCAGTCCGCGTGCCGCGGGCAAGGTCCTGCCACATGGACGGCCGGTTCTTGCCCAGCGCCTTGAGCGACCCGATGATCGGCCGGAACGGATCTTCCTCGTCCATGATCGGCACGCCGCGCGCGCGCATGACCGCCACGATCTCGGCGCACAGGTCGCGCATGAACGCCATCATGTCCTCGTCGGCGAGGAGCTCGCGACAGGTGAGGCCCGTGATGGCCGACGTGGGGTTGACCACCGCGTTGTGCAGCAGCTTGCCCCACAACGCATGATCGACGTTGGGGACGACGTTGGTTTCGAAGCCGGCGTGGCGGAACGCCTGCGCGATGGCTTCTACGGCCGGCGTCGCACCGCCCTGCACGGCCGAGATCTGGATGGGCTTGATGCCGGCGCGATACCGCAGGCGTCCCGGACCGGAGTGTTCGATGCTGTGGTAGGTGACACCACACAGCACGCGCTCGGCGCCGACGAGGGCCGCGATTGTTTCGGCGTTGCCGATGCCGTTTTGCAGCGAGAAGAAGAGCGTGGTGGGAATCGTGGCCGGGAGGGCCGCACGCACGGCATCCTCGGTCTGGTATGTCTTGACGGCGACGAACACCAGGTCGAATGGCTCGACGTCGTCGAGTGCCGTGACGACGTGAATGGGGATGGTGGTCTCGTCGTGACCGACGCGCGTGATGTGCAGGCCGGCGTCGGCCAGCAGGCGCGCGCGGGCCTGATTGACCTCGAGCAGCGTGACGTCCTCGCCGGCGCGCGACAGATACGCGCCCACGAGCCCGCCCAGCGCCCCGGCTCCGACGATCAGGATCCGCATCGCCACCCCTCCTGCCGCGCGTGCGCGCAGCTCACCGGTTCTTCCAGTCGGGCCGCCGCTTCTCGAAGAACGACGCGATCCCCTCGCGCACGTCCTCCGTGGCCATCAACTCACCCAGGAAGACGCGCTCCGCTTCGAGCCGCGCCTCCTCGAACGGGCGTCCGAGCAGTGCGCGCGACAGGCGCACATTCATGCGCAGCACCAGCGGACTCGCGCGCCGCAGGTCACCGAGCACCTTGTCGAGCGCGGCCGGCAGTTCGGCCTCGGGCATGACGCGCGACACCAGCCCCATCGCCTGCATCTCCGCGGCGGTGTAGGTGCGCCCCGTCGATGTCACCTCGATGGCCCGGGCCAACCCGATGCGCGCGGGGAGCAACGCGACGCCGACCGGCGCAAAGAAACCGAGGCGGATTTCGGGCTGTCCGAAGGTGGAGCGTTCGGTGGCGAGCAGAACGTCCGCCATCATCACCAGCTCGAAGCCGGCGCCCAGTGCGGAACCGTCCACCGCCATCACCACCGGCAGTTCCAGCGTACCCAGGGCGGAAAACAGTCGGCTGAAGGTCGCGATCATCGCCGGCGCTTCTTCGGGGCGATGCTCGCCGACATCGGCGCCGGCGGAAAAGGCCCGCGTGGCCGACTGGAGTACGAGCGCCTTGAGCGAACGATCCGCCTGCGCCCGTTCGACCCCCTCCGCCAGCGCGAGCATGATCGCGCCGCTCAGCACGTTGACCGGCGGCGCGTCGAGCGTCAGGAACGCGACATCGTCGCGCGCCTCGTATCGCACCGCCTCCGCCGCCATCGTCGTGTTCATCGTCGCTCCCTCAGATGTACTGTCCGCCGTCCACCTTGATGACTTCACCCGTGATGTAGCGTGCGCGGTCGGACAGCAGGAACGCGACCAACGCCGCCACGTCCTCCGGTTCTCCGATGGTGCCGAGCGCCGACTCGCCCACGGCCTTCGCCACGGCGTCAGCCGGCAGGCTGGCCGTCATTTCCGTGCGCACGATCCCCGGTGCCACGCAGTTCACGTTGACACCGCTCGGCCCCAGCTCGCGGGCGAGCGTCTTGGTCAATCCAATGACACCCGCCTTGGAGGCGGAATAGTTGGACTGGCCGAACTTGCCGCGAAGTCCGTTGATCGACGCGATGGTGACGATGCGCCCACTGTGCTGCGCGCGAAACACCGGGGCGACCGCGCGGCAGAACGAAAAGCTGCCCTTGAGGTTTACGTCAATCACCTGATCCCACTCGGCTTCCGTCATCTTCCACGACACGCGATCGCGGGCGACGCCGGCGTTGCAGACGAGTCCGTCGAGGCGACCGAGCGTGGCCACCGCCTCGGTGACCGCTGTCTCGGCGGCGGCAAAGTCGGAGACATCGGCGCGCAGGGCGACGGCCTTTCGGCCGAAGGCGCGCAACTCACCCGCGAGCCGCTCGGCGTCGTCAAAGGCGCCGAGGTCGACGAGGGCCACGTCGCAGCCCTCGTGGGCGAGCTCGCGCGCGATGGCCGCGCCAATGCCGCGGCCGGCCCCAGTGATCAGGACTGAACGGCCGGCGAGCGCGAGTGGAATCATCGGGGCCATCAGCCGAGCGGGGCGCCGCAGCCGCCGCAGAACTCGAACTGCCGCGGGATGCCCTTGGCGCCGCACTTCGGGCAGACCTTTTCGTACGGTCCCCAGAGGAACTCGCTGCTTCCCTGGTCGTCAACGGCCTTCTGCCGCAGGCCGATGAAGTCGACCTTCCGCTTCTCGACGAAGGCCTGCATGCCCTCGTACGGCTCGAGCGTGGTGAAGTGCGTGGAAAGCCAGTCGCGCGCGTGCCCGACCGTGGCGTGCCACGACGCTTCCTTCCAGTAGTTCACCTGTTGCTTGGTGTAGCGTGTGCACTCGGGGAACTTGTCGAGCAGCTGCTTGCAGAGCGTCGCCACTTCTTCGTCGAGCTGCGCGCGCGGGACCACGCGGTTCACCAGCCCCCACTCGAGCGCCTTGGCCGCGGGAATGCGCGGGTTGAGGAACAGCATTTCGCGCGCGCGGCGGTCGCCGACGTGGATGGAGAGCCACTGCGTGGCGCCGCCGCACGCGACGCTCCCGACGCTCGTGCCCACCTGGCCGAGGTAGGTGTCGTCGGCCATGACGGCGAGGTCGCAGGCCAGCTGCGTTTCGTTGCCGCCGCCCACTGCGATGCCGTTGATGCGCGCGATGGTGACCTTGCCGCTGCGCAGGATGCTCTCGATGTACTTGGCAAAGAGCCCCATGTACTTGAAGTAGTCGTGAGGGCTCTTGGTGTAGACTCCCGCATACTCCTTGACGTCGCCGCCGGTGCAGAACGCCTTGTCGCCGGCGCCGGTCAGCACGATCACTCCGACCGTGTCGTCATTGGACGCGTCGTCGATGGCCGCGATCAGTTCCTGCAGCGTGGACGTCGTGTAGCAGTTGAAGGACTCGGGCCGGTTGATGGTGATGCGGCCCACCCAGTCCTTCTTTTCGTACAGGATGTCCTTGAAGCCGAAGGAGGCGGCCTCTTTGGAGGCGAAATACGTCATGAGGTGGTTCCTCGTGGTCGTGCGGATCGTTTAGCGCGGAGT
>CANNKR010000027.1 GCA_947504615.1 Gemmatimonadota bacterium
CTGATAACGCGAGACACCAGCCGCCGCCACCGGCGCCATCCAGCGCGCCGCAGCGACCCTCCTGCTTACGGCAGCGGGAAGCCGCCCTTGATCCCCGAAATCAGGTTGGCCACGACAGTGTTGCCGTCCTCCATGGCCCTCCGCGCCCCTCCGGTCTCCGTGTTGAAAGAACCCGAGCCTGAGGCTGGGATCTGTGGTTTGTTCAACACGGAGGAACACGAGGAACAGGAGGGCCACGGAGGACAACAAATAATCAAAGGGGCTCGGCGGACAGAACCGTCCGCACAAGCCCCCAAGAAAAGCAGTTGCCGTCCTCCGTGGCCCTCCGCGCCCCTCCGGTCTCCGTGTTAAATCAACGAATCCCGGAGAGGCCGGAGGAGCTACGGCTTCTTCGCCGCGTCCACGATCTGCTTGATGCGCGCCGACAGGGTCGGCACGTGGAACGGCACGCCCGCGGCGATCGTCCATTCCAGCCCCGCGCGCACCTGCTGGCCGTCCTTCAGTTGCACCTGATTGGTGGGATACAGCGACTTCAGGTCTTCCAGCGGATTGCCGTCCACCAGCAGCAGGTCGGCGGCAAAGCCCACGCGCACACGCCCGATCTCGTTTTCCTTGCCCAGGATCTTCGCGTTGTTCCCCGTGCAATGCTGGATGACCTTCAGCGGCTGGAACCCCGCCTCAGCGTGCAGTTCCATCTCGCGCACCAGGCCGTAGCCGTACATCTGGTAGATGAACCCCGCGTCATCCCCGCATCCGATCACCCCGCCCTTGCGTTCGAAATCGCGCAGCGCCGACATCCACAGGCGGTAGTTCTCCTTCCAGTACACTTCGTCGGTGCTGCTCCAGCCGATGAAGTACGACCCGTGGTTTGCCGGGTCGGGCTTGAAATAGTTGGCCAGCGACGGATGCAGGTAGTCCTGGAACCAGGGCTGCGTCTGCGCGCGCTGCAGGTCGCGGCTGGCCTCGTAGATGTCGAGCGTCGGCACCCACGCCACATTCGCCTTCACCATTGCCGTGAGCACGGAGTCGAGGATCTTCGGGTCGGCCTCGCGCCACAGGCGCCCCGCCCAGCGGAAGCGATCCGTTTCGTTGAGGTAGTTGTAGTTGCTCGGAAAGTGCTGGCGCCCGTCGGCAATGGCCGCGTCCGGAATGCCGTACCAGTGCTCGATGCTGCGCGTGCCAAAGGCGATGTCGTCCCACGCCGTGGTTTCCTCGACACCGGTGTGATGCGCCACCGGCAGGCCGAGCTTGTGCGCCTCGTCCTCGAGCGCCCCCATCAAGTCGCGATCGATGCCGGTGATCTTCACGCCGTCGGCCCCCATCGCCTTCAGCTCCCGGATCCGCGCGCGGGCGTCGGCCGTGGTGCGAATGGGCCGACGCGCGCCGAAGAACGGATAGACCAGGATGCGCGGCCCGGCGAACTCGCCCTTGGCCTGACGTTCCCGCAGCCGGATGCTCCCGGTGTCGTCCTCGGCTCCCACCTCGCGCACCGTCGTGACGCCATTGGCCAGCTCGAGCAGCATGTAATACTCGAACCCTCCCATCGACTGCCCCGACCGGTTGCTCTGCATGTGCGTGTGGGCGTTGATCAGCCCGGGCAGCACGAACTTGCCCGTGGCGTCGATCTGCACGTCCCCCGCCGGGCGTCGCGCCTCGCCGCGCCGCATCGCCACCGGATCGAGCGTGGCAATGTCGGTGATCAGCCCGTTCTCCACGACGATGTCCACCGGACCGCGCGCCGGCGTCCCGTTGCCGTCGACCATCGTCGCGTTGCGGATGACCAGGCGTGGCGACTTCTGCCCGTGCGTGACCCCGCGCGTCTGCGCCGAGAGAGCCATGGGAAGCAGCAGCGCAAACAGGGCACGACGCATGAGGGGCTCCGAAGTGAGGGTCGGATGAGCCTAAGCGTTCCGCCCTGAAAGCGACAGGAGTCAGGATCGTGTTTTCAACACGGAGACCGGAGTTGCACAGAGGGCCACAGAGTACGGCAACGGCAACTACTTAGAGGGGTCGTGGTGGATAGTAATCTCCGCCACGACCCCTTTTGAGTTGTTGCAGTACTCCGTGGCCCTCCGCGCACCTCCGGTCTCCGTGTTGGATGAAACCAGTCTCCGTGTTGAAGGAAACCGATCCCACGGATACCACGAACTACGCCGCGATCGCCTCGAGCTCGATGGACAGCTTCACGTCCTCGCTCACCATCAGGCCGCCAAGTTCCAGCGCCTGGTTCCAGTTCAACCCCCACTCCTTGCGGTTCAGCTTCCCTTCGAGCGTCAGGGCCGTGCGCGTCATCCCCCACGGGTCCTTCACCGTCGGGGCCGTTTCGCCCTTCAGCGTCAGCGACCTCGTGACCCCGCGCATCGTGAAGTCGCCCACGATGGTGATGTCGCTGCCGTCCTGCGTGACGCTCGTCGACGTGAACGTCAGCGTCGGGTGACCTTCGGCGTCGAAGAAGTCCGCAGAGCGCAGGTGCGCGTCGCGCTGCTCCTGGTTGGTGTCGATGCTGGCGGTGTCGATCGTGAAACCCGCCTTGGTGACGCGCCCGGCGTCGTCCGTCTCGCCGGCCCCGTCGAACCTGGTGAAGCGGCCGCGGACCGTCGAAATGGCCATGTGCTTCACCGAAAAGCCAACCTGCGTATGGGTCGTGTCGAGTTTCCACTGCATGGCGCGATCTCCTGGATCATGAATGCCGGGTCCTGCCCAGCTATTATTTAACTACTGAACATCTTACTACTAAGATATTATCGCAACATCACGGGGGCGTCAAGCCCCCTCGCGTCCCGTGGACCCTGGATCGTCCTGCCGATCGCCCCGGGGATCGCCCGAGGGATCGTGGGAGGGATCGTCCTAGGTGTCGTCCCGGCCGGCGGCGGCCTTCCCCAGCCGCTTCAGCAGCGCCGTCATCTCCTTCTGCTCGGCCTGCGTCAGCACCGACATCGCCTCGCAAATGGCGGCCGCGTGGCCGGGGAAGATCTCCTTCATCAGCGCCGTCCCCTTGCGGGTGAGCGCCGCGTAGCGTGCACGCCGGTCGGTGGCGCACAGCTTCCGTTCCACGTAGCCGCGTTCGGCCAGCTTGTCCACCAGGAACGTGATACCGCCGCTCGACACGAGGATCTTGCGCTGCACTTCGCCCAGCAGCAGCGGCCCCTTGTGGTAGAGCGCTTCCATGATGGCAAACTCGGTGATCGAAATGCCGTGCGGCACGAGGTCGGCCTGCGTGCGCTCGCCAATGGCGCGCTGCGCCCGGGCGAGCACCACATACAACTTGAGTGCCGTGGCGGTCGCCGTGGCGGTGGCGGCCTTGGCGGCGCGCGGAGCCGTACTGGTCGTCTTCATCTTAGTACTAAGATTAATCGGTCTGGGCTGCGATGGCCAGTGGGGGGCACCGACCGCATCCCATACGTTCGCTAGGTTACCGGGCCGACGCCAGCAGTCCGGCCCCTTCGGCGGCCAGCCCGTCCAGCAGTTCCGCCACGTGCGATGCCTGCGTGCGCGGATTCATCATCGTCACCCGCAACACCCGCCGCCCCCCAAGCACCGTCGTTGTGATCCACCCCCGCCCTGACCCGTTGTAGCGCTCGCGCAACGCCAGGTTCAGCGCATCCAGCGCCGCGTCATCCGCCACGCCGACCGGGGTCCAGCGGAAGCAGAGGATGTTTCCCTCGGGCGTGTGCAGCGCCACGAAATCGCGGCGCGCCCCGATCATCGCGTGCAGCGACGCCGCCAGCGCGCACAGGTGATCGTACAGCGCGCCGATGCCCGAGGCACCGTACCGCTGCAGTGCCACCCACACCTTGAGCGCATCAGCGCGCCGCGAACAAAGGAACGAACGCGTCCCCTGGTCGATGCTCCGCGCCCCGGCCGCCCCGTGGAACAGGTACGGCGCCTTCTGCGCGAACGCCGCCGTGAGGTCGCGCTCGTCCCGTGCGATCAGCGCGCCGGTGGCGAGCGGCATCAACATCATCTTGTGCGGGTCCCACGCCACCGTGCGCGCGCGTTCGATCCCCCGCACGCGGTGCGCATGCACCGACGAGAACAGCGCCGACGCGCCGTGCGCGCCGTCCACGTGAAACCAGAGCCCGCGCGCGTCGCACAGCGCCCCAATGGCCTCGAGATCGTCGAACGATCCGGTGGCGGTGTGCCCGGCCGTCGCCACCACCGCCATCACGCGCCGCCCCTCGGCCTGCAACTGATCGAGCATCACCTCCAGCGCGGAGGCGTCCATGGCCCAGTCGCGCGACGACACCGCGCGCACGTTGTCCGCGCCGAGCCCCAGTTCGCCGGCCGCGCGCGCAATGGCGTAGTGCGCGTGCTCGCCGCAGACGATCACCGGTGGCACACCCGTCATGCCACGCGCCCACGCATCGGGGTCGAGCGCCGCGCGTGCGGCGAGCATCGCCGTGTGCGTCGCTTCCTGACCGCCCGATGTGATCGTGCCCCCCGAGCCAGCGCCGAAGCCCGCGAGGTCGCACATCCAGCGAATCACCCGCTCTTCCACCGCCGTGGCCGTGGGCGACATCTCGGAGACGGCCATCGAGTTGTTGAGCGCGGCAATCGCCGCCTCGGTCCAGATGGCGGCGGGGAGCGGTGCCGATACCTGGTGCCCCATGTACATCGGGTGCGACAGCCGGTTCGCGCCGCCAAAGACATCGCGTTCCAGCCGCGCCACGACATCGGCCATCGGGCGCCCGTCGCGCGGCATCGGTTCGTCAAAGCGCGCGCGACGCTCGTCATAGGTCGTCGCCAACGACACCGCCTCGTCGCCGCGGCCGGTCTGCTCGAAGTATCGCGCGATCAGGTCGACAAAGAGCGCGCCGGTGTCCCGGGTACGGTCGGCGTCGAGCGCGGCGTCGAGCGCGGCGTCGAGCGTTGCGTCGAGCGTTGCATCGAGCGTTGCATCGAGCGTTGCGTCGAGCGCGGCGGGAAGCGCCGAGTCATCACGGGAAGCGGACATGCGAGCAATCTAGCGCCCCCCGTGGCGCAGGGCGTCTCTGCGCCCCGGGCCGCAGCTACCGCCGCGCGCAACCGTGAAGCGCCGTGGCACCAAAGCGCACTTCAGCACGCCACGGATACCACGAATCGCTCATGCCGTCGCGACAGTCGGTCCGAAGCAAACCGAAGGTCAGGTCGCGCACGCGCCCCTCATAACGATGCGCCGTGATCGTCGTCAGGGCGCCGCGCGTCACCGGCGTGTCGGCCACGAACACCATTTCCAGCGGCCCCTCCGGGCGCTCCAGCACCAGTTCCGTGCCATCGAGGGTCACGTGCCAGAACGGTTCGGTGCCCAGCGCCTCCACGTCGAACACGCGTTGCGGCCGGTCGCACCCGGAGCCCTCGCTCAGCGCGCTGGCAAAGAGCGCCTCGCGCGCCACCAGCGTACCGCCCACCGTGTCGGCGATGAACTCCACGAACATCGAGTCGCGCCGGCCGGCGGTCACCAGCATCAGGGCGTCCGCCAGTCGCGATGTAGGCAGCGCACGCAACGGACGCTCAACCGTCGTGCCGCACGCCACCAGGAGCAGCGACGAGTCGCGCGCCAGCAGCGTCCCCCGCATGCGCACCGGACCGGAGGCCTGCGCACTGTCGACCGGCACCGGGGTGGCCGGTTTCCCGGCACACGCGGCGGCAACCATCAGGGCCAGCGCCGCGACGCGCTTCATTCGTACATCGCCGCCGGGTCGCCCTGCGCCAGCTCCACGAGAAACTGCGCAATGCGTTCCGTCACGGCGTCCACGTATCGCGCACCCTTGGCGGCCGTGGCCGCGCGCGGGTTGCCGATGCCGGTGTCGGCGCTGACCGTCGTCCACGGACGCTGCGCCCACACCCAGCGCTCGCGCAACCCGGTGATCGTCGACTTCTTCTCGGCGCCGTCGCCGGCCTCGGCCAGCGGACGCACCGAATCCGGACGCAGGTGCTGCATCACGCTGGTTTCCAGTTCGCCCGCGTGATCTCCCGGCTCGTCGAAATAGGCGCGTGCGTCGACGACCTGCCACCAGTTGAGCGTGCACAGAAAGACCGGCGTCTTCGGCTGCAGTTCGCGCAGCAATTGCCGGAAGTCGTTCCCGCCGTGCCCGTTGAAGAGCACAAACTTGCGGATGCCGGCGCGTTCCACCGAGGCGATGACGTCGGCCAGCACGTGCGCCTGTGTGCTCGGGTTCATGTTGATGGCGAGCTTCAGGTCCAGCTGCCCCGTCTGTACGCCGAACGGCACCGTTGGTAGCACCACCACGCGCGCGCCGCGCGCCCAGGCCCGCTGTGCGCTCACCGCCGCAATGCCGTCGCACTCGACGTTGTCGGTGGCGTACGGCAGGTGCCGATTGTGCGGTTCCGTGGCTCCCCACGGGAGGATGGCCACGTCGTAGGCCGCGGCGTCTACGGCGGGCCAGTGCGCATCGGCGAGAATGATCGGTGGTGTCGTCATAACCGGTAGTCGGACGTCAGGGTTTCCGCGCACACAAATGTTTCAGCGCCACGTCGGCAAAGGAGCTGGAAAGCGCCGGGCCGAAGCCCGGCTTTCCGATGACGCGTCGGCTGTACTCCAGCCCCTTGGCCTCGTTCAGGTAAAGGACGCTCTGCTTGGTGGCCACCTGCATCCGGGCGCAATCGAACATCGCCACGGCCCGCGAGCTGGTAATCTTGCCCTTGGGGGTGTCCAGCGGCGGGGCGTACGTCACCCGAATCGAGGCCGTGATGACGCCGTCCCCGCCTTTTTTCACGGAACGGGCGTCAAGAAAAACCGGATTGCCTGTGGACGTCTTGCCGATTTCCTGCCACTTTTGTGGTGGGAGTACGGCAGCAATCAGGAGGAGTGTTGGCGCCAGGTGAAACATTGCGCACCTCGGGATCAGTTGCGATGAAGGTACTCCGCGCGGCACGCCCAGTCACGGGTGCGCCCACGGCAATGCCCGGGTGTTGCGCACCCGAGCAAGTCCCCCTGTTGCCATATGTCCCGGTCGCACACGCATCTATCAATCCATCCAGGAGGACGTAATGCCTGCATCCTTTGTCCCGATCACACCCGAGCTCCTCGCGGATTTCCGTGCCGGCAAGGAGCCTGCGCTCGAGCAGTTGTTCCGACAGAATTTCGAAGCCCTGACCGCCGAAGCCGCCGAGCGGCTCGAGGATGTCGCCGCCGCACAGAAGGTGGTGGCCCTCTCGTTTCTTGAGGTCTGGGATCGGCGTGCGCAGTCCGCAGCGCCCAGCCAGCTCGAGGCGCAGGTGCGACAGGCCGTGAACGGAGGCGTGTCGCACGAGACGCGCCGGCGCGCCGCGGCACACCGCCTCGCCGACACCGACGGCGACCACACACAGCACGCGGCCAAGCACGCCGTGGCCCCGGAAACCACCGATCAGGTCTGGGCAAAGATCGCGGCAGAACTGCACGCCCCGAAACCCGATCGCGCCGCGCGCGCCCAAGAGGCCGGCGCGCACCAGCGCCACGAGGCGGCCTCGCATATCGCGAAGGTGTCCAAGCGATCCAACTCCAAAATTGCGAGCATCGCTTTCTTCGTGATCGTTGTCGGCGTCGGTGCCGCTCTCTGGTTCCTGAACAAGGGGGCGGAGGCCACCAAGGCCGGGCAGCTCCTGACCCGCGAGGACGCGAACATCATGAAGAGCGCCCCGGGACAGCGCGGCAAGGTGAATCTCGAGGACAGCACCGAGGTGCGGATCGGATCGGCTTCGACGATCAAGATGACCGCTCACTTCCCGATGGACATGCGGGCCCTGCAGGTTCTCGGCACGGCGGCCTTCAAGGCGCCCAAGGCCAATACGCCGCTGCTGGTCAAGGTCTCCGAAGCGTGGGTGTATGCGTCGGACGCGGATTTTGTCGTGCGCAGCTTCCCTGACGACAGCGGCACGGCCATGATCAAGGCCACCAAAGGCACCATTTCGGTGAAGAGTGGCAAGGAAGAGCGCGAACTCGCTGCCGGCGCCGCCGTGCAGGTGTTGCAGAACGGGGTGTTCATGGATCTCGACGCGGAGAAGGCCACGCTCGCCTTCGGCTGGGTGGACGGCAGCTTCGTGACCGAGAATGCCCCGCTCCGTCGTGTGCTCGCCGAACTCAAGCGGTGGTACGGCCTGGACATCGCGGCGAAGGACACCAGCATCCTGGGGCGCCCCGTGTCGATGACCTCATCGCTCGAGTCGAACAACGATGCGATCAAGGCCCTCGAGGCCGCAGCGGCCGTGAAAGTCACGTACGAAGGCAAGACAATGGTAATGATCGACGCCGCCACGGCACCGGTCGCCAAGAAGAAGTAGACGCGGGGACCGTCGCACCGGTCACCACCGGCTCGACGAGCGTACCATACAGAAAGCCCGGTGGACGTTTCCGTCCGCCGGGCTTTCTGTTGCAATAGCCGACCCTCAGGGAAACCCTCGCCTGCGGTAGTGGTGTCCCCTATGGCCTCGGATTATCTTCAGGATTGGACCGACTTTCCCAAGGATTGCACCGCATGGCCAGGTCAGCAGAAGAATCAACGCCCGAATCGCCCCTGCAAGTCCCGCGAAACTGGCGGTCGATCGTCGCCCCCTTTGCTCACGCGGAGAGCGGCCGTTCCGTGATCCAGTTCGGCACCACCCTGGCGCTGCTGGTGTTGGCGCTGGTGGCCCTGTACTGGAGCCGCAAGGTCTCGTACCTGCTGACCCTCGCGCTCTCGCTGCCGACCGCCGGGCTGATCACGCGGACGTTCATCATCATGCACGACTGCGGCCACGGGTCGTACTTCGCGAGCCGATGGGCGAACGACCTGGTGGGCAACATCACCGGCATCCTCACGCTCATGCCGTACGCCAAGTGGCGCCGAGACCACGCGCAACATCATGCGTCGTCGGGCGACCTCGACCGGCGCGGCGTCGGCGACATCTGGACGCTGACCGTCAAGGAATACTTCTCCAAGCGCTGGATGGGGCGACTCGGCTATCGCCTCGCGCGCCAGCCGGCGTTCCTGCTGACCATCGGCCCCCTGTACTTCGTGCTCGCCCAGCGCCTGCCGTCGCGCGGGGCCGACAGCAAGAAGTCCGAGATCAGCAGCGTCATCCTGACGAACATCGCGCTGATGGGTCTCATCGCCATCTTCGTGCTGCTGCTGGGCACCAAGACGCTCGTCACGACGTACCTGCCGGCCTACTACCTCTCGGTCTTCGGCGGCATCTGGCTGTTCTTCGCGCAGCACCAGTTCGAGGATGCGTACTGGGCCGAGCACGAGGAGTGGGACTACGCCAACGCGGCTATCCGCGGCAGTTCATACCTCAAGCTGCCGCGCGTGCTGCAGTGGTTCACCGGCAACATCGGCCTGCACCACGTGCATCACCTGTCGCCCAAGGTGCCGAACTACAAGCTCGAGGCCGCGCACCGTTCGCACCCGATGTTCGCGCTCGCGCCGGTGCTCAAGATGACCGACGCGGTGAAGGTGCTGCGTCTGGCGCTGTACGATGAGGAACAGCGCAAGCTGGTGACGTTTGGCCAGGCCCGCCGCCGCTTCCGGGCGCGTCGCGCGGGCTGATCAGCCGCGCGCGACCGCCGCGGCCGACTGCGCCTCGAGTTCGACCCAGCTGCTGGCGGCGAGTCCGAGGTCCATCAATCGGCCGTCGGAGAGCCCGTAGATCCAGCCGTGCACCGTCAGCGCCTGACCGCCCTGCCACGCGTCGCGCACGACGGTCGTCTCGCAGACGTTGCGCACCTGCTCCACCACGTTGAGCTCGCAGAGCCGCCGCAGTCGCGCCGCGGGGTCGGTGAGCGCGGCCATCGCGGCGCGGTGCTTCTGCTGCACGTCCTGCACGTGGCGCAGCCAGTTGTCGATGAGCCCCAGACGCGCGTCGTCCATGGCGGCGCGCACGCCGCCGCAACCGTAATGGCCGCAGACGATGACGTGCCGCACCTTGAGCACCTCCACGGCGTACTGCAGCACCGACAGGCAGTTGAGGTCGGTGTGCACCACCACGTTGGCCACGTTGCGGTGCACAAACAGTTCACCGGGCTTCAGGTTCACGATCTCGTTGGCCGGCACGCGGCTGTCTGAGCAGCCGATCCACAGGTATTCCGGAGTCTGCTGCTCCACGAGTTCGCTGAAGAATCCCGGGTCGTCCGCAGCGATGCGTTCGGCCCAGCGGCGGTTGTTGTCGAACAGGGCGGAGAGTGGCACGGGAGATGGAGGAGTGGTGGGTGGGATGCGACGTGCGGGCGTGGTAGTTCGCCGCCCGGTCACTTCATGGTGGCGGCCGCACAGTTGCCGGCGTCCGCCGGATCAGCAGCCCCGTACTGCGCGCGCACCAACGATGGCGCGCCGACGGTGGGGATCCGCACGATGAAGAGGTTGGCGTACTCCGCGTCACACAGCTCGGGCAGTTTGGGACCTCCGAGTGCCGCAATGATCGCATTCACCGTGTTGCTGTGGCCGACCACGAGCACGGCGCCCCCCTTGGCCGCACGCACGGCGGCAGCAACCGCCGCCGCGTGCTCTGGCGTCGAGGCGCCGAACGGCACAACGTGCATGGTGAGCGCCGCGGACGTCGCCAGCGGCGCCGCCGTCTCGCTGGTCCGCTTGCGCGGCGTCACGAGAATGTCCGTGATCCGGGCCTGCTGAAGCGCCATGGCCAGCTTCACCGCGCGCACCTTGCCCGCCTCGCTCAGCGACGGATCAGGATCGGTGGCGCTCGCCTTCTCGGCGTGCCGCACGACGAAGACCAGCTTGTCGCCAGCGGCGTTGCCCTGCGCGCCGGCGGTGGCCAGTGCGGTGGCCAAGGTACCGGCCAGGACAACAAACAGGAGCAGGACGCGACGCATCATCGACATGGGGTCTCCACGGGGGTGGCAAGCAGGAACGGGCCCTGCCGAATAGGATAGCCGCAACGCGCCGGTTTCGCCTGAGGGGGCGGTTGGCAGTACGTTATGCACGGGGCAACTCGGGGGCATGGCACCACCACGCCGGGCCACGGGCAAACACTCAGGGAGCGTGTGATGTCGAGCAGCGTCATCGGGTGGTTTCGCCGTATCGGGTGGTTCCTGGGCGGGCTCGCCGCGCTCTACCTCGTGAGTTGCGTCTATTTCCAGCGGAAGCATCCGCAGCCGGTGCTGGGGGCGGAGTCGACGACGCCGTTCGCGCCCGACTGGCCCAAGGGATTCTTGTGGGGCACGGCCACCGCGGCGCACCAGGTGGAGGGCGGCAACGCACTCAATGATTGGGCGCGCTTCGAGCGGCTGCCGGGGAAGATCGCCCACGGCGACACGAGCGGCGTGGCTTCGGGACACTGGAACAAGGTGGGCGAAGACATCGCGTTGATGCGCGACCTGGGCGCCAACAGCTACCGGTTCTCAATCGAGTGGAGTCGGCTGGAGCCCCGGGAAGGCACGTGGGATGACGCCGCGTGGCAGCACTACGCCGACGAGATCACGCAACTGAAGGCCGCCGGCCAGGAACCCGTGGTCACGCTGCTGCACTTCACGCTCCCCGCGTGGCTGGCTGATCGCGGCGGTGCGACCGCCCCCGATTTTCCCGCGCGCTTTGGCCGGTTCGCGGCAGAAGCCGCTCGGCGCCTGGGACCACAGGTACGCTGGTGGTGCACGGTGAACGAACCGCAGGTGCAGATGTTCTTCGGCTACGTGGCAGGCACCTGGCCGCCGGGAGTGAAGGACAACGCATTGGCGGTGAAGGCGTTCGAGGGGCTGCTCAAGGCCCACGGCGCGGCCGCCCTCGCGCTGCGCGCCGGCGACCCGGATGCGTACATCGGACTCGCATCGAACATGATCTACTTCGAGCCGGCGCATCGCTGGAACCTGCTTGAACAGTTCGTGTCGAACACGGTCGCGAACGGCTTCAACTGGTCATTCTACGAATCGATCCGCACGGGGCGAGCGCAGTTCAGCATGCCGGGCTTCCCCACGCTCGATGCGCCGGCGCCGGAACTGAAGGGGACCATCGACTGGGTGGGGATCAACTACTACCGCCGCAACCTCGTGCGGTTCGCACCCGGCGCGCCCGGCATGGTGGACATCAGCAACGGCCCCGGCACGCTGAGCGACGCGAAGGTCGAGATTTATCCCGAGGGACTGCTCGCCCTGCTGCGCGAAGGGTGGGCGCGCTACCACCTGCCGATCGTGATCACCGAAAACGGCGTGGCCGATTCCTCGGGCGTGCACCGGCCGATCTACGTGCGGCAACACGCGTACGCGGCCAAGCAGGCCATCGCCGAGGGGGTGGACCTGCGCGGCTTCTTCCACTGGTCGTTGATGGACAACTTCGAGTGGGCCGAAGGCTACGGGTGGCGCTTCGGGTTGTACCGGATGGACCTGAAGACCCTGGCGCGCACGCCGGCGGCGGGGAGTGAGGAGTTCAAGAGGCTGGCGCCGGCGCGGTAGCTCAGCGCAGCCTCATCCCTTGATGCGCAAATTCTTCGGATCGTAGAGCGGCGCCAACGACACGATGGCCGGATGTCGCCGATCGGCGACCTCCACTTCCCACGACCCGGCGTCGATCCACTTCTGATCCAGCGGCACGCCCGCATCGATCATCGCGAGGCCCACGGCGCCACCCAGCGTGTGTCCGTACGACGCGGCGCGCACGTACCCCACCGCCACGCCGTTGCGCCACACCACCTCGGCGTGAAACAACAACGGCTCGGGGTTCTTCAACTGCACCTGCACCAGGCGGCGGGTGAGCGCACCTTCCGCTTTCTTCGCCAGCACCGCGTCGCACCCGATGAAACCATCGGGCTTGGTGAGGTCCACGGCAAAGCCAAGACCCACCTCGAGCACGGAGTCGGTGTTGTCGATGTCGTGCCCGTAATCACGGTACCCCTTCTCCATGCGCAACGACGCCAGCGCCTTGAGGCCGGCGTGCCGCAGCCCGAACGCGTCGCCGGCCTCCACGAGGCGGTCGTACACGGGAATCGCCTGCTCGGCGGGGACGTACAACTCGTAGCCAAGTTCGCCGAGGTAGGTGATGCGGAGGCAGAGCACGCGCGCGAAGCCGATGTCGATGGCGCGGGCGGTGCGGAACGGGAAGGCCGCGTTGGAGAGATCGTGCGTGGTGACCGCTTGCAGCAAGGCGCGCGACGTCGGGCCCTGAATGTTGATCTGCGCGTACGCCGACGTGACATCGCTGACGGTGCAGTGCGCGTCGTCCGGGGTGTGACGCCGCAGCCAGGTCTGCACATGCCGATGCGCGTTGTCGGATGCGATCACGAGAAAGCGATCGTTCCCCAGTTTGCTGACGGTCAGGTCGGCTTCGAGCGTGCCGCCCTCGTTGAGCCATTGCGTGTAGGTCACCCGCCCCGCCGCGCCGTCCACGTCATTGGCCGACACCTGGTTCAGCACGCGCCCGGCATCACGCCCCTGCACGAGGAACTTGGACATGAACGACATGTCCATCAGGATCACGCCATGGCGCGCCGCGTCGTGCTCGGCCTTCCAGTGCGGGAACCAGGCCTCGCGTCCCCACGACAACGGCCCAGGTTGTGGTGCCGACCCGTCAGGGGTGTACCAGTCGGCCCCTTCCCATCCGCTGACATCGCGGAAATAGGCGCCTTTTGCTACTAATCTGGCATGGAGCGGCGACAGCCTGGCGCCGCGCGCCGTGGTCATCGCGTAGTTGGGGTAGTGGCACTTGTATACCAATCCCAGCGACTCCACCGTGCGCGTGCGCCGGTACTCGGACGTCGCCTGATATGGCTGCAACCGGTCGATGTGCATGCCGGTGACGTCGATGTCCGCGCGGCCGTTCAGGATCCAGTGCGCCATCGCCCGCCCCACGCCGCCGCCGGTGAGGATGCCGATAGAGTTGAGGCCGGCCGCCACGAAGAAGTTCTTCAACTCCGGCGCTTCGCCCAGGCACGGCCGCAGATCGGGGGTGAACGACTCGGGGCCGCAGAAGAGCTTTTTCACGCCGGTGTTCAGCGAGATCGGGACGCGCTTCATCGCCGTCTCGATATACGGGCCCATGCGCTCCCAGTCGGGCGGAATCTCCCCGAACGCAAAGTCGTGCGGCATCCCGTTCACCATCCACGGCGCACAGACCGGCTCGAAGAGGCCGATCATCAGGCCGCCGCCTTCTTCGCGGAAATAGCCGTAGGAACCGGGATCCTCGAGCACAGGCCACTGCCTGCTGACGCCGGCAATCTCCTCGGTGAGCAGGTAATAGTGCTCCGCCGCCTGCAACGGCACGGTGACGCCGGCGAGCGCGCCCACTTCCCGCCCCCATGCGCCGGTGCAGTTCACCACGAACTCGGCTTCAATCGTTCCGTACGGCGTCACCACCCCGGTCACCGCGCCGCGATGCTGCGTGATGCCCGTGACGGGGACGCCTTCGAGAATGGTGGCCCCCTGCAAGCGCGCGCCCTTGGCCAGCGCCATGGTGCAGTCCACCGGGTCCACGCGGCCGTCTTCCTTCACGTAGAAGCCGGCCAGGATGTCGTCGGTGCGCGCCAGCGGAAAGAGCTCGCCCACTTCGCGCGCCGAGATCTCGTGCACGTCCACGCCGCAATGCCGGTTGAACGCCGAGACACGGCGATACTCCTCCAGCCGGTCGGCGTCCGCGGCCACTTCAATGAACCCCACCGGCTTGAACCCGGTGGCCTGCCCGGTCTCTGCTTCGAGGCGCGCGTAGAGATCGCGCGTGTACTTGCGGAACTCGGTGGACGTTTCGCTCGTCGAACCGAACGTCACCATGAGGCCGGCGGAGTGCCACGTGGTGCCGGCGGTGAGCTGGTGCCGTTCGAGCAGCACGACGTCGGTGCAGCCCATGTGCGCCAGATGATAGGCGACCGAACAGCCAATGACACCGCCGCCAATGACGACGACGCGGGCGCGGGCGGGAAGTACGGGATCGGACATGGGGCTCGACGGTGGCGGTGCCGTGGAAAGCTAGGCAGCGCGCGCCGATCGCCGCGCCACGAGGTACACCGGCCACCCCGCCGCCATCAATGCCCCGCCCCACGCCAGCGACTCCCACCCCGAGCCATAGAAGGCCCAGAGGATGAACAGGAGCGCGATGCCGGTGCACACGACGAGCGCCGCGGAGCGCGGCACGCGCCCATCGCGCATGAACCGCACCACGCCGATCGCACAGAACAGATAGAGCACGAGGTTCGTGGCGGTCGCAATCAGGATCGCGAAATTGTACGCGCCCACGCCGGTCTTGGTGTACGCCATCAGCGTGAGCAGCGTCGTCAGCACCGCGCTGAGCACGAGCGCCTGCGCCGGCGCGCCGCTGGCGTTGAGCTTGCCGAACCAGGGCGGCAGCGTTCCCGCCTTGACCATCGCCACCGGCAGCTCGCCGCCGATGAGCAGCCAGCCGTTGAGACAGCCGAAGCAGCTGATCACCGCGCACAGCGCCACGAAGCCGCCGGCGATGTCGCCCCACGACGCGGCAATGAAGTCGGACACCGGCGCCTTGGACGACGCCACGACATCGGCCGGGAGCATCAGCGCCACCGCACAAGTCGCCATGATGCTCACCACCGCGCTCAGTCCTGTGCCGACCATCGTCGCGCGCGGCACGATCACCTCGGGATTCTCCACGGCATCGGCCGGCACGGTCGCGCTCTCCAAGCCGAGCATCGCGTAGAGCGTCAGCCCCACCGCGCCGCTCGCGCCGGCGAAGGTGAACGACCCGGCGTGCACGGGGGGAAGCAGGGCGCCGCCACTGACGGCCAGCCGCCACACGGCGAGCCCGATCACCGCGACAAAGGGCAGCAACTTGACGATAGACGTCACCAGCTGCACCCCGCCCGCCGCGTGCAGTCCGCGCATGTTGATCCACGTCAGCAGCCAGATGGCGCCGATGGCCGCCGCGGGCGACGCCCACGGCGTGGCCGAGAGCCCGGGCACCAGACGCGTGAGATAGCTGATGCCGGCAATGGTGATGCCCGCATTGGCCGCCCACACCGACACCATGTAACCCCACGCACCGACGAACGCGGCGCCTTCGCCGACGCCGAGTCGCATGAACCCGAAGCTCCCGCCTGCGGCCGGCAGATGCCGCGCCAACTCGGCGAAGACCCACGCCAGGCACAAGGCGCCGACGAAGGTGATGACCCACGCCGACACCGCATTCCATCCGAACGCCGCCAGCCCGGCCGGCAGCATGAAGATGGCCGAGCCGATGATGTTGCCGACGACGAGGGCGGTGGCCAGCCAGAAGCCGAACTTGCGACGGGGGGCGTTCATTCAGTTTGGGTCAGAGGGGGCCTGCAGTTGGGGACTGGGTGCGGGGCGACAGCTCGGTGAGGAGTTCGGGGTGGCGGGTGCTTGTAAGGGATGGAGTTCGGGGTGACGGGTGCAGCGACAGCTCGGTGAGGAGTTCGGGGTGGCGGGTGCAGGTGGTGGGAGTGAGTGGGTGAAGGGGTATCCCCCGCAGCTACCCTCAACCTTCACTCCTCACTCGCCACCTGCACCCGCCACCCCGAACCCCATCTGCAGTAGAAGCACCCGCCACCCCGAACCCCTCACTAAACTGTCCCCCGAATTCCCCACCGAACTGCGGCTGCCCCCACTGCTCAACCAGCTTTCGCTTCCACAAGCGCCGCCTCGATCATCTCCACCGCTTCGTCCACGTCGCCGGTGGTGATCACCAGGGGCGGCATGAAGCGCACGGTGCTCTGCCCGCAGGCCAGCAGGATCAGGCCGTGGTGCCAGGCGCGCGTCACGAGCGTATCGCAGAGCTTCTTGGCCGGCGCGCCCTCGGGCGTCACCAGTTCCATGCCGATCATCAGGCCGCGCCCGCGCACCTGGCCGATGCACGAGTGCCGAGCCTGCAGCGCGTGCAGTTTGTCCATGAAGTAGGCGCCCACCGTGGCCGCGTTGGCCATGTACTCGCGTTCCACCAGGTCGAGCGTCGCCAGCGCCGCGGCACAGCACACCGGGTTGCCGCCGTACGTGTTGCCATGCGCGCCACGCTTCCACTGCTCCATGATCTTCTTCTTGGCGACCACGAGCCCAATGGGCAGTCCGCTTCCCAGTCCCTTGGCCAGCGTCATGATGTCGGGCGTCACGCCCCAGTGTTGGAACGCAAACATCTTGCCCGTCCGCCCGATGCCCGACTGCACTTCGTCGAAAATGAGCAGGATGCCGTGCCGGTCGCAGAGATCACGCAGCCCCTGCAGGAATCCGTCGGGCGGCACCAGGTAGCCGCCCTCGCCCTGGATGGGCTCCACCAGAATGGCGGCCACTTCGCTGGCCGGCACGTTGTGCTGGAACAGCACCTTTTCGATGTAGTCCAGCACGGCCTTCCCCTGGTCAGCACCCGCAAAGAGCGGGCGGAAGTTGTTGGGGTACGGCACATGCGTCACGCCGGGCATGGTCGGAAAGAAGCCGGCCTGCTGCGTGTACTTGCTGGAAGTGAAGCTCAGCGACCCCATGGAGCGCCCGTGGAAGCCGCCGAGGAATCCGAGAAAGCGCGGACGCCCGGTCACGTAGCGCGCCAGCTTCAGCGCGCCTTCCACGGCCTCGGTGCCGCTCTGGCCCATGAAACACATCGCGGGCTCGTCGCCCATGGGCTTGAGGTCGCGAATGCGCTCGCCCAGCTGCACCTGCCGCTCATGCCAGTAGTCGCTGGAGATATGCAGGAATCCGTCGGCGGCGTCCTTGATGGCCTGCACCACCTCGGGGTGTGAATGCCCGGTGGAGCAGACGGCGATGCCGGCGGCAAAGTCGAGGAACCGGTTGCCGTCTACGTCCCACACCTCGGCCCCCCGTCCGTGCGACATGGCAAACGGATAATCGCGTGCGTAGGACGGCGAGACCACCGCGGCGTCGCGCGCGATGAGCGCCTTGGCCTTGGGGCCGGGCAGTTCGGTGATGATGCGCGGTGATTTTGTGGCTATGGCAGACATGGGATGGTCCTGCTCAGGTCGGAAGGGTGATCCGCACGCGGTGCGCGTGCGCCTCGCGCGTGCGATCCTGCAACGCGCGGAGGGTCTGCAACTCGATCGTCGTCGGTGGAACAATGCGCGCCACGGTGTCGGCGACACGCAATGGCCAGCCGCAGGCGGCACGGACGTCGTCCACGGTGACCCCCATAAAGATGGCACTCAAAACGAGTTCCCGCGTCCCCGGATCGGGGGTCAGTTCGCCGAGGTTGGTGATCACGGCGCGTGGGCCACCGCCGGGGAGGCCGGCCCGCGACCGCGCGTCGCCGCCGTCGAGGAAGCCTGCCGTGGTGCGGAAGTCCAGCTGGTCCACGAAGGTACGCGCCGTCTGCTTCATGACGATGAGCAGTTCCCGGACGTGGGTGGCGATCTCCGGCGCGCCGCCGGCACCGGGCAACCGCACCGTGGGCGTATCGTACGGGCCGATCACCGTGCTGTTCAGGTTGCCGAAGCGGTCGATCTGTGCGCCCCCCAGGAAGCCGACGTCCACGCGCCCGCGCTGCAGGTAGTGCGTGAAGACTTCCGGCAGCGGAATGACCGATCGCGCCGTCTCGGCAAGCTCGCCGTCGCCAATGGACAACGGCAGCACGGTGGGGCGCGTGCCCACGGTGCCCGATTCGTAGATGAGCACCAGGTCGGGGGCGTGCGTGAGGCGCGCCAGGTTGCACGCCGCGCTCGGCAGGCCGATGCCGACAAAGCAGACCGCGCCGTTGGTCAGGCGCCGCGCCGCGGCGACCGTCATCATCTCGTCGGGCGTGTACGCCGTCATGCCACCGCTCCCACACGCTGCAGGAACTCCGCGTGCGTCGCCGTCTCCAGCACGTGGGTCGTCATCCACTCGGTGAACCGCGCGCGATCGCGCGCAATGTCGTCCCACGCCAGGTAAAAAGCGTTGTCGCGCGCGTAGTAGCCGTGCGCATACGACGGATAGGCGCCACCGGGAACGACCGCGATGGCCGCCACCTGCCACGCGGGAATGACGAAGGCGTTCATCGGCGCGTCGAGCTGGTCCACCACCTCTTCCACGGTGACCACGAGTACCCGCGCCGCCTGCGCCGCCTCGCGGCACGCCCCGACGATGCCGCGCAGCAGCACGTTCCCCTCGCGGTCGGCCTGCGGCGCGTGCAGGATGGTGACGTCGGGGGTGAGCGCGGGAAGCGCGGTGAGCACGTCGCCCGTGAACGGGCATGTAATAGTAGCAATTTGTGACTTATTCGCCGTCACCAGATCGGTGCCCGTGTAGCCCTTGAGCACGCCGAACGGCAGGCCGCTCGCGCCGGCGGTATAGCGCACGGCCAGACCGGCATGACTGTGTTCGTCGAGTGCGAGCGGGCGCGGCCACTGGTGCTCCACCGCGTCGCGCAGCCGATGCAGCGATCCGACGCCCGGATTGCCGCCCCACGAAAAGACGAGTTTCGCCGCGCACCCCATGCCGATCATCTGATCGTAGATGAGGTCGGGGGTCATGCGCACCAGCGTGAGGTCGGCGCGGTGCTGGCGGATGAGCTCGTGCCCCGCCGCAAACGGGATGAGATGCGTGAATCCCTCGAGCGCCACGGTCATGCCGTCGCGCACGTGGCGGGCCATGGCGTCGCGCAACGAGAGAAACGGCGGGGTGGTCATGCGGGGCGCGGCGCGTGCGTGGTGAGCAGGCGGTCGAGCAGCGAGACCGCATCGGCCAGTTCCTGCTCGCCGATCACCAGCGGCGGCGCCAGGATCAGCAGGTTGCCGCGCACGGCGAACGACACGTTCTCCGCGAGCGCGTCGCGCATCACGCCCTGCAGCATGGCCGGCACCTGCGGCCACGGCGCCAGCGGCGCGCGCGTGGCGCGATCCTCCACGAACTCCACCACGGCAAACAGCCC
>CANNKR010000028.1 GCA_947504615.1 Gemmatimonadota bacterium
ACGGCGGCGAGCGCGGAAGAGTCGGCGAGCGCGGCGGAAGAACTGACGAGCCAGGCCGCGCAGGTGAAGGGGCTGGTGAACCAGTTCGTGCTGGAGAGCGGCACGCGCGGCGGGTACGTGGCGAGCGCCGCGCATGCGCCCAAGCGGCCAATGGTCGCGCCCAAGAGCGTGCGCAAGCTGGCGACGAACGGCACGGGGCGGGCTTCGGTCCTGAAGGCCGCCGCACAGGTGATCCCGTTCGGGGACGACGAAGACTCGCTGTCCGAGTTCTAGTCGCCACCCGCATTCAATCAAACCTTCTTTCTCCCATGGGGAGCCTGTCATGACCACTACCGCCGCACCCGCCGCCTTGCAACATGGCATTCACGCGGGCAAGTACCTCACCTTCTTCCTGGCTAACGAGGAATACGGGCTGAAGATCCTCACGGTGCACGAGATCATCGGGATGATGCCGGTGACGCGTGTGCCACGGACGCCAGACTTCATTCGCGGCGTCCTGAACCTGCGGGGCAAGGTGATCCCCGTGGTTGACTTGCGCATTCGCTTTGGCATGGCCGTGGTGGAGACGCAGGACGTCTGCATCATCGTCGTGCAGGTGCGCGGCATCCAGATGGGGATCGTCGTGGACCGCGTCTCCGAAGTGGTGACGGTGCTCGCCGACGACATCGAGCCGCCGCCGTCGTTCGGGTTCGACGTGCCGACCGACTTCCTGCTGGGCATCGCCAAGTCGCAGGGACGCGTGAAGATGCTGCTGGACATCGACCACGTGCTCACCAGCACGGAGATCGTGACGGCCACGGGCGTGGCCGATGCGGTGGGGGGAGCGGAGAACGCCGCCTGAGACGTGCCTTGGTCGGACGGCGCAACGCAGAAGGCCCCCGGCATTTAGCCGGGGGCCTTCTGCGTTGCCCGTCTTACCTGTTCGTGGTGTTGTCGAGCGCCTGCGTGCTGGTGACCGTGATATTTCCGCGCGCCGCGATCGTGTACACCCGGCCGGCGGAGAACGAAACCGCCAGGCGGCTCATCTTGTTGGTCGCAACGCCACTTTCGCGCGCCCCCAGGTCATACACCCCCGCGGGCACGGCGACGAACGCGCCACCGCCCTTGTAGGCAATGATCGCCCCCACCGGCGCTTCCGCGAGCGTGACGGTATTCTTGGCGTACAGCGTCATCGGGCTCGAGTTCGAGACCGCATTCACGAAACGGACGTACGCCTGCGTGTAGTCCATGGCGGCCGGATAGGCATCCTCCACCACGAACGCCTCCACCGACTTGGCCGTCGCGTCGTAGAGGCCGCTCATGTAGAACGAGTAGGCCTTCCCGCTCTCGATGGTCGTCGTGACCGCCGAGATGATCAGGTCCTTGTCGATCGTGGCCGCAATCTTGCCGCTCAGCTTGACCGAGCCCGGCGCGATCGCGCTGTAAAAGCCGCCCGACGACGCGCCGCCGTACGCCGTGCCCGAGGTGGACTCGATGCCGGACGTGGAACTGATGGCGGCCATCTTGGTGTCATTGGCGTAGAAATGAACGCCCGGGGCGCTCACGCCGAAGTTGAAGAACTTGACGCGGGACGCGGCGATCGGGCCCGTGATGTCCTGGACGGCATTCTTGTCGCAGGCCACGAGGGTCGCCGCGCTGAGCAGCACCGCAAATATTCTGAGTTTGGTCATGGTCATTTACGGTTGAGTGATCCAGAGCGGCTTCGTGTGATAGTCGAGGGCGTCACCGCCGATGACCTTCAGCGAGGGCATATTCCACACGTACTCGGAGTTGTAGCGCGGGCGGATGCGCTGGACGACCTTGCTGCCGTTGTCCACGTAATAGGTCGTCGGCAGCGTAAAGCCCGGGTACACCTGCTTGCCGCTCGCCGGATCGATGTCCGTGTAGTGGTAGCGGCGCATGTCCATCCACAGTTCGTTGTGTCCCCAGCCCCACTGCGCGATGTACTTCTGCGTCATGATCTGCGTGAGCGTCAGGGCGCTCGACGCCGGCACGATGTTCGGATCCGCCAGGAAGGCCGCCTTTTCCGCCGCGGAGATCTGCGTCGGGGTCTGGCCATTGTCGGTGTTCCGCGCATTCACGAAGTCGAGGTGCGCCGCGATGCCGTTCTTGTACGCCAGCAGCGCCGTGGCCTTGTCGCCCATCTTGTACGCGGCCTCTGCCTTGACGAACTGCAGCTGCGCGTACGTCATGAACGGGAAGCGCGACTTGTCGTCGAAGATGTACCGCGACGGCGAGCCGGCCGCCGGCGACGCGGCATAGCCCCAGAAGTTGAACGGCTGCTGCGCCGCCGCCAGCGCCCCGAAACCGATCACATTGATATCGAGTCCGCGCGTCACGCCATCCGGCGCCGAGGCCAGCATGCGGGTCATCCGCGGGTCCACCACGCCGCTGGTCTGCGTGCCGTTCATGAGCTGCACGACGAACTGCGACTGGCGGTAGCTCGGCATGTTGCCGCGCGTCGGCCCGTAGAAGTTGCGGTCGTCGTTGGCCTGCACCGCCGGGAACTGCAGCAGCGCGTCGTCGGCGTTGCTCGCGAACGACTTGTCCACCGCCGCGATCACGTCGGCCGGCTTGTAGGCAGCCTTGTTGGAGAAGTGGTTCAGGTTCATCGCCTGCAGGCCGTACGCCAGCTTCAGCCACTTGGTGCGGTCGCCGCTGTAGAGCTTGTCGGTGCGGCCGAGGTAGGCCGCGTCGACGGCGCCATCGGTCTTCGACAGGTTGGTGATGGCCAGCCCGAGCAGGCGCTGCACCTCCTGATAGGCGAACTCCTGCGTGTCGTAGTTGAAGCTGAACTTCGACTGGTCGATCGCTTCCTTGATGATGATCTCGCCGTGCAGGTCGGTCAGCACCTGCCAGCCCCAGGCCTTCATGAAATAGCCGACGCCCAGCAGGTCCCAGCGCTGTTCCGCTTCGGCCTTGGTCATCATGTCCACCAGGTTCTGCCCCAGCGACCAGTAGACGTCGCGCCACTGCTCGGCGCCGTTGTCCGAGCCCGGGTCATAGCCCATCCGCTGCCACGTGGTGGCCGGGGAGGCGGAGCCAATGTGCATCCATTGCTGCGTGAAGAGGCCGACGTAGCGCCCGTCATACATCGGCGCCGCCACCATCCAGTGCTCCATCGGCGAGAGGTACAGGTTCGCCGACACCGTCTGGGGCGCATTCGGGTTCGTATTGACGTCGAGGAAGTCCTTGCAGCTCGCCGTCAGCGCAAGGGATCCGACGAGAAGTGCCACGGAGAGTTTTTTCATGGGCGTAGGCGTGAGCGGTGTGGAATGGGGCTCGCGGCGCGAAGTGTTTCTGATCAGTAGGGTCATGGTTAGAATCCCATCCTGATCCCGAAGCTCAGCCCCTTCGGCACCGGGAAGTTGCCGTAGTCAATACCGGACGCGCCCGATCCACCGACCGCGGCCGTGTTGCCGTTCACGATCGGATCCATCCCCGAGTAGTTCGTCTTGAGGAAGAGGTCCGTCCCGGTGATGAAGACGCTGGCGTCCCGGGCGCCCAGATACTTGCCCGGCAGCTGGTAGCGCACCGTGATGTCCTTGAGGCGCACCCAATTGATGTCCCGCTCGATGAACAACTCTTCGCTGATGCCGGTGTAGAACCCCGTCTGGACCGCCGGGATGACGACGATGGTGTTCTTCGTCGGGGTCGTGCTGTTTTCCTTGCCGTCGCGGAGCACGCCGTCGACCACGCGGGGCGTCTCGCGATCGAGCGTCCGCGAGCTCAGGCCACGGGCGGTCAGGAAATGCTCCGTCGCGTTGAAGACGTCGCCCCCCTTCCGGATGTCGATCAGGAAGTTCATCGAGAGCTTCTTGTACCGGAACGTGTTCGTCAGGCCGACGGTCAGGTCCGGCTGGCGATCATAACCGTTGTCCACAAAGACGGACTGGCGGATCGGCAGGCCCGTGGTCGGATCGATCAGGAGCTGCTTGGCGCTGTTCCGCGCATAAAAGAATCCGGTCAGCGAGCGCGTGCTCAGGCCCGGCGTCGTGCCGTTGCGGACATTGCCATAGAGCCACGTGTCCGACACGTACGTTTCGGGGAGCTTATTCGGCAGCTCCCGCACCCGGCCAAACGAGTGGTCAAAGTTCGCGACCACGTCCCACGAGAAGTTGTTGCGCGTAATCGGCGTGGCGCGCACCGTGACCTCGGTGCCTTCGTTGCGGGTCACCGCGCCGTTCAGGTTGAACAGGATGTAGCCGGTGGCGTAGCTGCCGCGAATGTCGTTGACGATCTGGTCCTTGGTCTGCTTGCGGTACCAGGTCACGTCGAGACCAAGCCGGTCGTCCAGGAACGACAGTTCGGTGCCGATTTCGTAGGAGCGCGCAAACTCCGGCTTGAGCGCCAGGTTCGGCCCCGTGAAGCCGTAGCCATAGCCGCCGTACGACGTCGTCTTGTATTCAAGCGACGGACGGTAGGCGTACGGCCGGGCGTCCTTGCCCACCTCGGCGTAGCCGACGCGGAGCTTGCCCGTCACGTACTTGGCAACCACTGGGAAGGCGTCGGAGAAGACGAAGCTCCCGGACAGTGAGGGATAGAAGAACGAGTTCCGCTCCTGCGGGATCGTCGACGTCCAGTCGTTGCGCCCGGTGGCGGTGACATACAGGTAGTTGTTGTAATTCACCGTCGCGCTGCCGAAGACGCTGAGGAGGCGGCGCTGCGCAATCGACGTGCGGTTCGTGCGCGTGTTGGTGTTGTTCATCGACACGAAGTTCGGGTCCAGGAAGTTCAGGCCCTGCTGCGCATCGGTCGTCGACCTCGCGTCGTTCACCGAGTTGCCGAGCAGACCGCTGATCGACAGGCCGTTGAACAGCTTGTGGCTGTTGACGTTGAGCAGCGTCTGCACAGAGATATTGCGCGTAATGTCGTCGGCGATGTCCAGGATCCCGTTGTTCGAGTAGCCCAGCCCGTAGCTCTCGGGATGGCGCAGGATCATGTTCTGGTTGGTGTAGTTGTCGACGCCGACGTTCGTCTTCAGGTTGCCCCACGACCACGGCGCGATGACGAAGCCGACGTTCGAGAGCAGGCGGTTCGTCTTGGCGTTGATCAGGTTCCTGGCGACGTTGAAGTACGGATTGTCGACTTCACTCCCCTGCCCCAGCGTCGTGATGCGACGGCGGTTGCCGGCCGGCGTCAGCCAGTCCTTGGCGTTGTCCGTCTGCGGCCAGAGCATCAGGCCGATCAGCGGACCGCCGTCGCCCTTCAGCACCTGGTCGTTGTTCGAGTAGGCGTACGTCATCGACAGGTCGGCCTTCAGCCACCGGTTCACCACCGCCTGCGTGGCCCCGGTCAGGTTGATGCGGCCGTAGTTCGAGTTCGGGATCACTCCTTCCTGCTTGTCCGCGGAGATCGACATCCGGTAGTTGATCCGGTTGTCCGGTGCCGCCCCGCTGAACGACAGGTTGTGCTTCTGCGCCAGCGCCGTGCGGAAGAACCCGTCGACATTGTCATAGAACGTCGTGCCCGACGCATACGGGGCCCCGAAGTACGAGAACGACCCGATGGCCGCGCCCGACAGCGTCGTTGGGCCAAAGGTCCGCTGCAGCGTGGGCTGGCCGCCCGGCTTGTCCATGCGGAAGCTGTTGCTGTACTCGAAGCCACCGATCCCCGGCTTGCCGCGCTTGGTCGTGATGACGATGGCACCGTTGGCCGCGTCAATGCCGTACAGGGCCGATGCCTCGGGGCCCTTGAGCACCACCAGGCTCTCGATGTCCTCGGGATTGATGTCGGCCGCCCGGTTGGTGAAGTCCACACCGCGGTTGCTGAACGACGTCACCGACCCCGGCGCATCGGCCGCCAGCACGCCCGTGTTCAGCGTCTTGTTGTCCAGGGGCAGGCCGTCGATGATCATCAGCGGCTGGTTGCTGCTGCTGATCGAGCTGACGCCGCGGATGGTGATCGAGGTCGACGCGCCCGGCGTGCCCGAGCTGCTCGTCACTTCGACACCGGCCACGCGCCCCTGCAGCGCATTGACGAAGTTCTCACGGTTCGTCTGCGCGATGTCGGCGCCCATCACGGCCTGCTGTGAGGTGCCCAGCGACCGCTTCACGACCGTCTGACCCAGCGCCGTCACGACCATCGCATTCAGGTTGGTCGCCACCCGTCGGAGCGTCACGTTGATGACATTCTCGGCGCCGACCACGCGCTCTTCGGGCGCGCTGCCGATCAGCCGGAACTGCAGCACCTGACCGACCGACACGAGGACGGAATAGTTGCCGTCGTCGTTGGCCGCCGTGCCCAGGCTGGTCCCCTTGATGATGACCGAGGTGCCAGGCATGGGAGCGCCCGACTCGCTCGTCACCTTGCCGGTCACGGTCTTCTGCTGTGCAAATGCTGGCGCAGCAAGAAGCAACGATCCGATCAACAGTGAGAGTACTCTGCTCTTCATAATGACGTGTACCGGGTTCTGGTGGACAGCGAGGCATTCGCCGGTCAAGGGCTGGAGCACCATCGCAATGGTGCGACCGACGGTCGAACATGTGCCAAAAACGAACGGATACGCACAGCAGGGCCAGGAGCGACGCAAATAGCGCCGACGCAACGCTTTGTCATTGGCCCAGTTGCATATCCGCCGCGTCGCGTAGCACAATCATACGTGCAGTTTCGAGACGCTGTCAAGAACGCAGCCTTCCTGTCGTCTTTGGTGCCCCGCGCGTGCGCTTGGGCCGGAACGGGAGCGGCTCGTCCACGAAGGTCCGATAGTCGGCGGTGAGCTCCTCGCCCTTCCGGATACGACGCAGCGCGCGGAAACGGCCGTCGTCGTCCGCCTCGACGTTCGGCTGGTCGGCGTGGTTCACGTACCAGCCCACCGACAGCATGTTCAGGGTCTTCGGCACGCCGAGGTGATCACCCGACACCATCCCGAAATCCTCATACAACGCCCGGATCGCTGTGGGCAGCCGCCGCACCGCGGCGCGCGACACCCAGGCCACGCGCTCGGACTCGCCGTGGAACACCAGCGTGCCGGCCGGGATGTCGCGGATGGCCAGCACCCCCACGCCGTGGATGCGCGAGGGCCCGATGCGGGCGTAGACGCCGTCGTGCGGGGGTTTGGGCTTCATGCGGTGCGATCCCGTGGTGATGGGTGGTCGTGCGCAAGTTAACGCGTGACGCCCGCACCGCCGGGTGGCTCTCATCATTCATCGTCGCAACTCCGAAAGTCCTAACGCCCTGAGTACGCACCACGTCCCGAGTCCGGGCAGGCCAGCCGCTGCAGTGCCGCCTGATTGGCGCGAACCGCCAGCGCCGCGTGCCGCCGCGCGCTGTTCCACTGCGTCCAGTTACTGATCATCCACGCGCGGTGCTCCCCGGTCCATCTATTGAGCAAGATAGCAGCGGCGGCGCAACGGTCGCGTGGGACCGCCGTACCGGCAGCGACACCCGGGGCGGTCAATGCGGAGAGCAGCATCGGGACGGCGTCCCCGCCGAGCGATGCGACGTAGCGCAGATCGGCACCGGCGGCCCCGGTTCTCCCCGCCTCACCACGCGCCAGGTTCGCCCGAGCCACCAGCGCATCGGGGTTGAGCACGTTGAGCGTGAACAGCGCGGCAAATCCACTCACGACAAGGCCCGTGGCGAAGCTTCCCGGGCGGGAACGCAGCACGGTCATGGTGAACCAGACGAACACGATCGCCAACCAGATCATGACCGCCATGGCGTACAGTCGGTCCGTGGAGATCCCGTAGTACTGGACATACAGTTGCATGCGCGCGCCGGCCGAGCCCATGATGGCGCCGAGCAGCACCACCAGCGGCAGCGCGAGCCGCCGATAGAAACGGAGCGTGCGGACATCGGTCGCCGGAATGAGGGCCTGCGCACCAAGCAGCACCGGCAGGAGCAGACCGGCCACGCCCATCAACTCGAAGAAACCGCGCCTCGCGTACTCGGCGTAGCTGAGGCCGGTCGTCCGGAGCACGAGCGCTTCGCCCCCGAACAACCACCCGATCTGCACGACGACGAATGCCGCGAACAGCACGTTCAGGGCGCCGAGTGCAAGCGTCACGTCCGTGGCGCCGAGGATGAGCGGGAGTGGGGTGGCAGGAGTGCCGGCGACGGCGGGGTGCGTCAGCAGCGAGCGCCGCAGCCAGCCTGCGACCACCCAGGCGAAGAAGCCGGCGATGACGATGTGCGAGAGCACGACGTCGATCTCGATGTCCGGGAAGGTGAAGAACGATCCGAAGATCGGGTCCGCCTGCGCGAGGAGCAGCGTGAAGACCAGGAGTATGGGGGCCGTGATCACCACTGCCCTTCCGATCCGCCAGACGCGCCCGTCGTTGGTCGGGCGGCGTGCCGTGTGGAGCTCCGCGTCGCGCACCAGCAGCGCAAACGCGCCCGTGGCGACGTCTACGCCGGTGCCGAATGCGGCCTGGATGAGGTCGCGGACGCGGGCGAGGGCGAGGCCCGCCACGGGGACGGCGTTGATGCTCATGGCGAGCAACACCAGCGCGGCGAGCATGGCCAGCACGTCGAAGAACTGGAGCAGATCGGCGCCGCGCCACGACAGGCCGGCGGCAGCGACTACGGCGACCGCGAGCCAGAGGCGGCTCTCTAATGAAAGCGGACGCCGGTTCTGATGCACGATCAGGGTGGCAATGACGGCGAAGGCGACCATCCACACCAGGAGCCCCAGCCCCCACTGTTCATTGCGGAGGAGCGGGTCCGCCAGGACGCCGAGCAGCACTCCCCCCTGCAGCACGCGTCGGGCGACGAGGGCGCGTGCGGATGGCGCGGCAGACTCGGGGGCGGTCGCAAGGTCTGACGGTGGGTGCGGCATGGAGCCTCGACGGAAGTTATGCAGAGAACTTTATGCTGCAAAGCCGAGTTGCACAAGACCAGCTGCGGGTCGCCAATCAAGTTACGCGTAGCGCCCCAACGTCAAACCCCGCCGCGGAATCCGTTGCCTGCGGCGGTCGATGGTGCCACTGTTGATGGACCATGATGCTCGCCCTCTTCCTTCAGGCTGTGCTGCTCCTGACGTCGCCGCTGGCGGCGACTCCCGGCTCCCACCCCGGGGGCCATGCTGGCGCCCGTGTACTGGCCGTGCTCAACTTCGACAACAACACCGGCAGCGCCGACTACGACCCGATGGGTCGCGGACTCGCCGCGATGTTGATCAGCGACCTGGCGGCATCGCCGGATTTGCAGCTCATCGAGCGCGAACGGATGCAGGATCTGCTGAAGGAACAGAAGATGCAGCAGGAGGCGATGTTCGACTCCTCGACGGCGGTGAAGGCCGGTCGGCTCCTCGGCGCGGAGTTCATTGCCACCGGCTCGCTGGCTGCGGCCGCGCAGGAGCTGCGCATCGACGTCCGCCTGATTCGGGTCGCGACCGGCGAGATCGTCAAGACGGCGCGCGCGACGGGCCCGGAAGAGAAGCTGTTCCATCTGGAAGCGCAGCTTGCCGAGCGGCTGCTCAAGGACCTCGACATCGCGCTCTCCCCAGAGAGCGCCGAACTGATGCGCAAGCGCCAGGAGGCGAACCGCGAGCTCGGCGTGAGCGCGTTCCGGGATTTCTCCAGCGGGCTGTTCGCGATGGACAACGGCGACTACATCAAGGCGGCGGAACTCATCGGGCCGCTGCTCCTGCGGGCGCCGGGTTCGCTGGTGGTGGAACTCGCCTACGGCGAAGCGAAACACCGGGCGGCCCTTGCCGCCAAGGAGGCGGCGCGCAAGAAGGCAAACGACGCCCTGAAAGGGTGGTTCAAAAAGCCCTGACACCGGGCGCGATCTGGCACGAGCGGTGGACGGGCGGGATATTCGGACGGTCGAGGATCCTCCCGCCACTCTTTCCGCCATCGCCATGTCACACCGCCCGGTGCACGCCCCAAACCTGCCGAAGCCCGTCGGCCCCTATTCGCCCGGGATGAGCTTCGAACGCCTTGTTTTCGTCTCCGGCCAGGGCGGGAAGGATCCGGTGACGGGCGGGATCGCCAGCGACACCGCCGCGCAGACGGAACAGTGCCTCCGGAACGTCGAGACGATCCTGAAAGCCGCCGGCACCGACCTGCAGCACGTGCTGCGTTGCGGCGTCTTCCTTCTCGACATGACGGAGTTCCAGGCGATGAACGCCGTGTACGAGCGGATGTTCGGGGACCACCGGCCCGCCCGCACGACCATTCAGGCCGCAGCGCTCCCCAGCGACGGACTGCGCGTCGAGATTGACTGCATCGCGTACCTCCCCTGATCCGGACCGCCGACGGGGGGCCGCCATCCCCGTCGGCGTGCGTGGCGATTCGGGCAGAGTCCTGCCATTATAGAACCATCCCCGTTGAACTATCCCGAACCGAGCAACCATGACGCGGGATATCCTGACGCACCGGCTTTCGGCCGAAGGGCTCGCGCAGTTCAAGCGCCTGCAGGATGACGCGGCGCGAGCCGTCGCGGACCGCTTCCTTGTGACACACGCAGCGGACTACGAACGGTTCGGCGCACGCGGACGCGAAGCCACGCTCGAGGATCTCGCCTTCCACCTCGAGTTCCTGCGGCCGGTGCTCGAGTTCGGGCTCCTCCAGTCGATGGTGGATTACCTGTGCTGGCTGGACGGTGTGCTCGCCGCCCGCACAGTGCCGGTGGAGCATCTTGCGCTCTCGCTGCAGTGGCTGGCCGAGTACTTCGGCACCCACATGGACGCGACGCACGGGGCCGTAGTGGCCGGAACGCTGCAGGCGGCGCGCACCGAATATCTGGCGGCGAGAACGGCGCCGGCGAATCCAACCTTGCCCGTCGATCAATGGCCCGAGGCGGCGGCGCTCGAGGCGGCCCTGCTGGCGGGCGACCAGAAGGAAGCATTCGCGGTGGTGATGCGCTGCATGGATGCCGGTGCGCCGCTGGTCGACGTGGAACTCCGCGTCATCCAGCCCGCCCTGTACCGGATCGGCGAGCGCTGGCAGGCGAATGAGGTGTCGGTGGCGCAGGAACACATGGCTACGGCGATCGTGCAGGCCGTGATGACGGTTGGCCTCATGCGCTCGGTCGCTTCGCAGTCCAATGATCGACGCGTGCTGCTGGCGTGCGTTGAAGGCAATACCCACAGCATTGGACTGCGCATGGTGGCGGACGCGTTCCAGCTCGCCGGCTGGCATGTGCAATACCTCGGCGCGAGCGTGCCTTCGAGGGCGCTGATCCAGCACGCGGCTGACTTCTCCCCGCATCTGGTGGGTCTCTCGGTTTCGTTCCCCCACCATTTGCCGGTCGTGAAGTCCGTCATCGAGGGGCTCAACGAGCGGCTCGGGAATGCGCGGCCGGCGGTCATGATCGGCGGGCTGGCGATCAATCGGTACCAGATGCTGGCACAGGTGGTGGCAGCCGACGCCTACGGTGCGGACGCGCACGCCGCGGTGCTCCACGCGGACCGGCTGCTCGGCGGCGGTATCGCGTGACGCCGTTTGCGCACGAGATCGAGCCGCTGCTGGCCGTCGCTGCAGCGACGGTGGACGCGCGAGGCCAGCTGGTGTGGGCCAACGCGGGCTTCCGACGCGTTCTCGAGTTCGAGACGGAGGTGGCCGAAGGCACGCCCGTGGCCAGGTACTTCATCCACCCGTCGTTTGCGGCGCTCCGCGACATGGCGGTCTCCGCGGACGGCGAAGTGCATCGCGGCCTGCTGACCCTGGGCGTGTATGACGGACGCACACGGTCCCTGAGGGGACGCGTCTGGCGCGACGGCACGTTCCTGCACGTGCTCGCGGAGTTCGACATTGCCGATCTCGAGCGGCTCAACGAGACGGTGCTGGCACTCAACCAGGACTACGCCCACGCTCAGCTCGACCTCGCGCAGGCCAACGTCCGCTTGCGGCAGCTCAATGCGCAGCTCGTCCTGCATCGCGATGAGCTCCAGGCCACCCTCGACCGCATCAAGCAGTTGGAGGGCTTGTTGTCGATCTGCATGCACTGCAAGAAGATTCGCGCGGGGGAGGACAACTGGCAGCAGGTCGAACACTACGTCGCCGCTCATACGGATGTCGTGTTCAGCCACGGGTTGTGCCCGGAGTGCTCTGAGGAGCAACGGGCCTTGTTCCTGAAGTCCCGCGGGAAGCTCGACAAGTGATCTCCCTGCCGACGCTCGCCCTGTGGCTGTTGGCGTCGGCGCAGGCACCCGACCCGGAGATTGCCGTCATCTCCGCCTGGTTGCCTGGGCGCTACGACACGTTCGCGCAGGCGGCGGCCGACGAGGCCCGCGGCTCCACCTATCGGCACGTGCGCGCGGTGCTGACCATCACGCCGGTCGCCGTGGATGCACTGCCGCCGGGAGCTGCCGCGTTCTATCTCGAGCAGGCCATCGCGGGAAGCGAAGCCGCACCGTACCGGCAACGGGTCATCGTGCTGCACCGCGTGAACGGCGCGATCATCAACGAGCTGTATCGGGTGAAGAATCCGTCCGCGCTCGTCGGTAACGCCCCCGCGGCGCTGGCGCTGTCGTCGCTGATGCGTGAGGCCGGCTGCGACGCCTCGTGGGAGCTTGCTCCGGACTCCACGTTCCGGGGGATCGCCGGGAACGACGGGCATTGCCCCTCAACGCTCGCCGGCGCCACCCACGCCGTGTCGGTCTTTGCGTTGACCCGTGAGACGTTCACGACGCTCGATCGTGGCCTCGACGATGCCGGCATCGGGCGCTGGGGCCCGCCCGCCGGCGAGGTGGGCCACGTGTTCGTCAAGCGGCGGCCGTAGCGAGGGTCACCATTCGGACGTCACGCTCAACGAATGGGCGTCAGCGCGCCGTCGGTGCGTCCATATAGCGTTGAATCCCATCGAGCACGCGCTCGAGACCGAACTCGAAATGCTCGTCCATGCTGCGCATCCGGCCGCCGCGGGTCGGCAGGGGAGCATCCGCCTTGACGCCCCCCGAGGCCGACGAGAGAATGGCGGAGAGCACCGGATAGCGTGCGTCGTTGATGGCACGGGAGAGGTCCGCCCCGACCGCCTTCGCCCACTCAACATCTGAGACGCCCTGCGACCGCGCGCGCGCGAGTGAAATGGCCGTGTCGGAGATTCCGCGCACAAATCCGTCGACGAGCCCCAGCATGTCCATCATGTCCTCAGGCGTCATCCCCGTGTCGGCGAGGGTCTGCAGGAACGCCTCATGCCAACTCAGCCAGTTGGGGCCGTGCGGTGCGGCGACGAATGGCAGTTCCGCCAGCCAGGGACGCGCGCAGAGCATCGCCCGTTTTGCATAGGCCCAGTCGCGCATCTCCAGCCGCCATCCTTTGCGGGCGGCGGCGCGTCGCGATGGCGTCCCCAACGCCGCGTCGACGCAGGCGTCGATGAGCGCTTCCTTGCTGGGGAAGTAGCGGTACAGCGCCATCGTGGTGAACCCAAGTTGCTCGGCCACCGCGTGCATCGTGAGCGCGCCCAGTCCGTTTGAATCGGCGATCCTGATCGCGGCCTGCACCACGTCGTCACCGCGCAGCGCCGGTTTCGGCCCACGGCTCGGCCGCGTCGGACCGTCCCACAGCAGTTCGCTGCGCATCTGCAGGTCGCGGCCAATTTCCCCCTGGCTCGTGGTGGCCCGGGTGCCACCGGCACGGCTCGGCGCTGGGGGCTTCTTGCTGCGCGGTCGGCGCTTGGGACTGCGGTCTGCCATACGGAACCTTCCTGTGGGTACTTGACAATCAAATAACTGTGTATAACATACACTTATCTGCGTACGACATAAACATAACCCATTCACCGGAGTCACACAATGCCCCCCGCATTCACGCTCGCCCTCGTTCGCCCCGTTGCTTCCCGCCGCGTGCGCATCGCCCGGACCGCGCTTGCCGCGGCCCTGCTCGTCACCAGCGCGCGCGCGGCGGCCGCTCAGGCCGCCCCGGATCAGAAGTCCCGATTCGAGTTCCTTGTGTCGTCGGGGACACTCGTGCCGACCGGCACACCGCGCAACCCCATCAAGCGTGCCGACCAAACCACCGCGCAGCTGTCGTACCTCGTGCGCCCGAATGTCGCCATCACGTCGTCGTTCGGCTGGGCCCGCAGCCGCGACCTTGCGACGGCCGGCAATCCCAGGCTGGATGTGTTCACCTATGATGTGGGCGCGGAAGTCCGCGCCAATCGGTGGACCGTCGGCCGCGGCGTGACCTTCGCGCCGCTCGTCGGAGTTGGCGCTGGCGGACGCAGCTACAACTACCGCTCGCTGGATGTCGCGGCGACGGACAACCTCGCCGCCTATGGTAGCGTGGGCGGAGAACTTGGCTACCGCCGCGTGCGGCTGCGCCTCGAAACTCGCGACTATGTCTCCGGCTTCAAGCCGCTGACTGGCGCGGGGACGGCGAGCCGACGCAACGATATTGCCGTACTGGTCGGCTTCCGCTTCGTTCGCCGCTAACCATGCGGGCGACGACGATGCGTGCGGCGCCGACGGCGCGGAGATCCGACTGGATGATCCCCGCCGGGCTGATCCTGTTGAGTCTCGTGCCGGCGGCGGCCGGCACGGTCAGGCTCGCCGAGTTGGCCAGGGGCGCAGCGATCACGGCGGCGAACGCGCGGTTCTTCGCCATGCCGCTGCCGGTGGTGCTCCACATTCTGTCCATCATCCCGTTCAGCATGCTCGGCGCGTTGCAGTTTGCGCCGGCATTCCGCCGTCGGAACCGCAGGTGGCATCGGGCCGCCGGCCTCGTTCTGGTGGAGTGCGGCCTCGTGGCCGCACTGACGGGGCTGTGGATGGCGTTGGCCTATCCGTGGCCCGCCGGCGACGGCGTGGTCGTCTATGCGGAACGCCTCGTGTTCGGCGCGGCGATGCTGCTTTCGATCATCCTGGCGGTCGATGCCATTCGGCGCCGCGACTTCGCGGCGCACGGCGCCTGGATGACGCGCGCCTACGCGATCGGGATGGGCGCAGGCACGCAGGTGCTGACGCACATGCCGTACTTCCTGCTCGTCGGCCAGCCGACGGTTCCGGCCCGGGCGGCGATGATGGGCGCTGGGTGGGTGATCAATGTCGTGGTCGCCGAATGGGTGATTCGGCGCGCAGCGCATCCTCTTGCTGCGGAAATTCCGGACTAAGGCAACGCCCACGCCGACCGCCGGCTGGCATACTCGGCGTCGGTGAGCTGCACCAGGCGTGGGTGCCGCGCCGGATCAAGCCATCCCATGACCGCCAGCAGGTCCGGTTCGGCCATCGCGGTGCACCCGGCGGTGCCTTTCGTCGGCCCGCTCCAGATGTGCAGGAAGATGCAGGAGCCTGCCGCCGCACGCGCCGGCATGTTGTTCGCGACGATCACGCCCCAGCGGTAGGCGTTGTCGGAGCGCCGCATGATCTCCGAGCTGTGCCAGTCCGGGACTACCGTCGCGCGCTCGAGCGTCTGGTTGTAGTAGCGAGACGTCGTGTCGTCCACGCACTCATACGTGCTCGTCGCCCGCTGATACGGCAGCTTGAGCCAACGCGCCGAGTCCGCGGGCGCATAGCCGAACGCGCTTTCGAGCGAGAAGATGCCGGCCGGCGAGCGCCCGTCGCCTTCGTGCTTTACCGGGCTGTCGCTGTTCACCGGAGCGTTCACGCCGCGTCCCCAGCCGAGGCCGCTCCTGCCGACGACGATCGGCACCGCGGGACCCACCACCTGCCACGACGCACGCGCGTCCTTGCGCTCATAGCGCTGTAGGGTGCCAGGCACGTCGCTCCACCCTCGCGTGGTCACGACGATGAGCTGTTGGGCCTTCGCCATCGGCGCCTGCTGCGCCGGCAACGCCATCGGAAGGGCAAGGCCGAGTAGGGCGATCCACCGCGCATGCGTCATTGCGGCCGTTCCAAGAGTGATGTGTTGGTTCGGTAACTCATGAGACTTCATTTGGCACGGCGTGCAATGCCACGCGGTACAGAATAGACCCTCGGTCGCGCGGTCTGCTAGGTACGCCCGGGCCAAGACGAAATCCGAACCCGGCAACGGTCGAGTGACGGATTCCCTTCCCGATCAGCGCGCCGACGCCTGCACCCATTCCGCCGCACAGGACGATGCCGTCGATCCAGTCGTATCCGGCGCTTGGCAGGCAGATGGCCGATCCCACGAGGAATCCGATGAGCGTTGCCTTGCGCGTTGGTGAGTGCCTCACGCTGACCCGGCGGATGTTCTGCCGGGCGTATCGCGTCCCGTCGATAGTACCGAGGACGTCCCCAATCATCATCGCATCGTCATCAAGCCAGGTCAATGTTCCGCTGAAGGAGCCGCCGGAGACCGGTTCCACCGTCAGCTTGTCTCCGAGATTCACACGCATTCCCAGTTCGTCAAGCAGGCTGGCGCTGCCGCCGCTGGTCACACGCTCGGCATTCGACACGCGATTTGCCGAGGCGCGAAACACCGGGTGCATCGACGGAACCCACGCGCCGATCAGGGTGCCGAACGGCGCGCCCCAGAGAAGGGCCGCAAACACCGGGCACCCGCTCGCGCTGTCCTCTGGACAGCCTCCCCGGTGACGTTCGCGCCCGACTGCTCCACCACCCGAACGTTGTCGTCGCGGTTGATGCGCAGCGGGAGCTGCCGGAACGAATCGACCGTCTGTGCACTGACTGCCGGCGCGGCAAGGGCTACTGCGAGCAGCGAGACTGCAAGCGCGAGACGCATGGCACCCCACCTCCTCGTCCGGGGAGGGCGGCGAGCCCGTCACCCGGCGTGCGAGTTGTGAAGGGGGCGTTGGCTACGACCCGGCGCGTGTGGCCTGTGGATGCCACGCTCGGCGGTCACCATACGACGCTAGGCTTCCAGGTCAACTCGCGTAATACCTGGGGGTGCGCGGTGGGGCAACGAAGAGGCTGTCTACTTCGGCGACTCGCGCGATAGCGTCCCCGCGATCAAGCGCCCCATATCGCGCTTCAGTGCGTCGCGCGCGCCAGCGTCCGTATAGATGGCGTGACCACCGGGATACGCCCGAGTCACGACCCGATCCCGAATCGCCGGATCGAGACGGGCGGCGACCCAATCGTTGGCCGCGTACGCGCAGACCAGGTCGTAGTAACCGCACACCGAGAGCACGCGCAGCCCTCGGTCGGCAAGCAACGCGGCCCGCATCGGCTCCACCGCTGCCGCCTGGGGCGGCGCCCCCCGGCTGCCAGCACCAGCGCGCGCGGTGGCGGAATCCACGCGGGGGCGCTCAGAAGCCGCAACCTGTCCGCGTTCCCACCGCATCGACATCCAGTCACCACGGAACGTCGCGGGGGCCGGATAGCCGCCGCCCCACGGCCCCTGGTAGAACAGATCGCTCGTGAACCCGAGTTCGCTACGATAGTAGCGAAGCACCGCGACATCATCGAGCAGGTTGTTGAGGCTCGGATCGTCGTGAGGATCGTACGGCCGGGGCGTCGTGTCGAGCACGGACGTGAGCCGCGTGTCGTATCGGCCGACATATCGACCTTCCCGCCTGAGCAACAGTTCATCGACCTGCCGCAACCCGATGCTCAGTGCCGGCACGTCGAAGTACCTTGCGTCGAGGCCGGTAAAGCGTGACAGCTTGGCCAGCAGCGCGGTGCGCTGCGGCGCGGAGAGACTGTCGCGGTGCTCGAGCGCTGGAGCATACTCCTGTTCGGCGAACGCCTCCGCCAAGCGCAGCGTCGTGGGCAAGTCGCCAAGCAACTCGGGAACGAGTTTCTTGTGATGAAACGCCGCCGCCGTCATCGTCGGCACGCCAAGTGCCGTGCCCATCGCGGTGGGAAGCGGACCAAGGGGCATGGCAAGCGAAATGAGCGCCACTCCCTTCAACCTGATGCCGCGCCGAGTCATCGCTTCCGCGACGCCGGCCGCACGCACCACGCCATACGACTCCCCCGCGAGAAACAGCGGAGAATCCCACGCGTCAAACCGGTTGCGATACGTACGAATGAACTCGGCGATCGATTCGTTGTCACCGCGCGTCTGGTAGAACTCGGCCGCGTACTCCGGCTTGGTCGGCCGACTGTAGCCGGTTCCCACCGGGTCCACGAACACGAGATCGGTCATATCGATCCAGCTTCCCGGGTTGTCCTCGACCACCGACGTCTGGCGCTCAGGCTGCGCGGCGTCGCCGACACGGCGAATGCGCCGAGGGCCGAAACCGAGGAAATGCACGAACCCGGCATTTGATCCCGGTCCACCGTTCCACGCGAAGGTCAGGGGCCGCGGACGCTGGCCGGGAGCGCGCTCAACGGTATACGCCACGAAGAAGACGTTGGCGTGAACGTCACCGGCCTCGTTGTCGATGATCGGCAGAAATCCGGCACGCGCCGTGTAGGCGACTTTGCGTCCTCCAACAGTGACCTGATGGTGCGTGGTCACGATCCGGCTCTCCTGAGCCAGCGCCGGCAAGGCGCCGCCGAGGAGCGCGACGACGAAGGCGACGAGCGCGAGGGCGGTGCCGCTAATGCTTCGGCTCATGCGAGCCTCCGGTATTGTGTCAGGGTCACCGTGCCGACAGCGGGCCGTTCCGCGACACGGCGCCAAGAAACGCGGTCAAATCGGCGCTCGTGTTATAAAAGTGCGGCGAAACCCGCAGCAGGCCGCCGCGCGCTTCCACAAAGATGCTTTCGTCGGCCAGCCGATCGCGGATCGCCACCGCATCCGGTACTTCACAACTGACGATCCCGGCCCGCGCGTCGAGCGGAGTAATCACGCGAAGTCCAAGATCGGCGAGACCGAACTCCAACTCGGCAGTCAACGCGCGGACGCGGGCATGCACCGCGTCCCAGCCGATGACCGTCTCGAGATAGTTCAGGCACGAGGAGAGCGCGTAGAGCCCCGGATAATTCACATGGCTGTGTTGGATCTCCAGCGAGGGCGGCTCGTTGTTGTACCCTCGGACTCGCGGACTCAGCACCTCACGGGCACGATCGCGCATGACCAGCACCGCGAGGCCAAAACCGGAGAGCAACCACTTGAACACCGCCCCACAGTACACGTCCGTCTCGCCGAGTTCGATGGGGATGGCGCCCATGGCCTGGATCCCATCGACGACGAGCAGGGCACCGACCGCGTGGCACGCCGCCGCGAGGCGCGCGAGATCCAGGCGCGTCCCCGTCACCCAATGCACGTGCGAGACGGCCATTACGCGCGTTGCGGGAGTCAGCGCCTCGATCAGCGCCGACTCGCGTGCGTCTTCCGCACCGAACTCGACCCGGCGCACCGTGGCGCCCGAGTGGCCGGCGCTTTCGCACGCGAGCACCACAGACGGGAACTCGTCGGCGGCAAAGACCACCTCGCCTCCCTGCCTCCACTGCACCGCCCCGATGACGAGGTTCAACGCTTCGGTGGTGCTCGAGGCGAAATGGATCTCGTCGTCCCGCACACCCAGGTGCCTGCCAAGGCGCGCGCGCACGTCCACTGCCGCCGTCTGCCAGGTGGCCATGCCATTCATGCCGCGACTCTTCGCGTCATCGTAGAACGCCGCGGCAGCAGTCCCCTGCCCCTTCCACGAGACTCCCGCGGACGCCGAGTTCAAGTACACGCATTCGTCGAGGTACGGAAAATCCATGCGCATGGCGCGCACCTGGTCTGGTGCCCACTCCGTTTCGGCAGACATCATCGACCGGACACCAGCGTTCGCACAT
>CANNKR010000029.1 GCA_947504615.1 Gemmatimonadota bacterium
ACCGAGGGCAAGCTGTTTGCGTCGTTCTACGCCCTGTACTCCGGCGTCATCTTCCTGTTGATCGCCGGGTTGCTGGTCGCGCCGGTGTTCCACCGAATCCTGCACCACTTCCATCTCGAGCGAGGGCACAGCGAGTGACGGGTCCCGCCAAGCGCACCGCGCCGCTGCGCGTCCTGGCCGGCGCGGCCTTCCTGATGGCGACGTCCGCCATCGGGCCGGGATTCCTCACGCAGACCGCCACGTTCACCGAGCAGCTCGGGGCGAGTTTCGGCTTTGCCATTCTCATCTCCGTGCTCTTCGATCTCGGCGCGCAGCTGAACATCTGGCGCGTGCTCACGGTCAGCGGACGCCGCGCGCAGGATGTGGCCAATCTGGTGGTGCCCGGCCTCGGTCACCTGCTCGCGTTGCTCGTCGTGCTGGGCGGACTTGCCTTCAATGTCGGCAACGTCGCCGGCGCGGGGCTTGGCCTCAACGTGATCTTCGGGCTCGATGTGCGCGCCGGCGCCGTGCTGAGCGCCGCGCTGGCCATCGCCCTATTTCTGGTGAAGGAAGCGGGCCGCGCAATGGATCGGTTCGCGGTCGCACTCGGGTTCGTGATGGTCGCGCTCGCCGTGTACGTCGCCATCGCGTCGTCGCCGCCGGTGGGCGAAGCGCTGCTGCGCAGCGTTGCCCCCGAGACGGTGAATCCGCTGAGCATCATCACCATCGTGGGCGGCACCGTCGGTGGATACATCACGTTCGCCGGCGCACATCGCCTGCTCGACGCGGGACTCAGCGGCGTGGAATCGGTGGGCGCCGTCACGCGCTCGGCGCTGAGCGCGATCATCATCGCGTCGGTGATGCGCGTGGTCCTCTTTCTCGCCGCCCTCGGGGTGGTATCGCACGGGCATGTGCTCGATCCGCAGAACCCGCCGGCCTCGGTCTTCCGCTGGGCGACGGGGGAAGCCGGGTACAAGGTCTTCGGCGTGGTGATGTGGTCGGCGGCCATCACGTCCGTCGTCGGCTCGGCGTACACGTCGGTGTCGTTCCTGCGCGGCCTCGTGCCGCGCGCCGAGGAGCGGTGGTCGCGCCTGGTGATCGGGTTCATCGTCCTGTCCACGATCGTGTTCGTGACCATCGGCCGTCCGGTGCGGGTGCTGATCCTCGTGGGAGCGCTGAACGGCCTGATCCTTCCGTTGTCGCTGGGCGTCATGCTCGTGGCGGCCAGTCGCCGGAGCGTGGTGGGCGATTACCGCCATCCGGTGGCGCTGACCGTAGGCGGCGCGGTGGTCGCGTTGTCGATGGCCTGGTTGAGCGCGCAGACGCTGATACGCGAGTTGCCTGCGCTCGTGCGGTAAACGCACACGGCCGGTAAGTTGCCCTGATCACCAGCACGGAGCGGACGATGACGGCATCCCCATTCGGCAACCACTTGCGCGCCATTCTGGTGCGCGATCTGCGCGCCCTGCGCCGCGAGATCGAGGCCTATCCCGACGACGCATCGGTGTGGGCCGTCCCCGAGGGCATATCGAACGCCGCCGGCACGCTGGTGCTGCATCTCGTGGGCAACCTGCGCAGCTACGTGGGCCGCATCATCGGCGGCGACGCCTACGAACGCGACCGTCCGCGCGAGTTTTCGTCGCGGGATCTGCCGCGCGCCGAACTGCTGCACGACATCGACCAGACGATCGCCGCCGTGGATCGCGCGCTGCCGAACATCACGGCCGAGGCGTTGGCGGCCGAGTTTCCGGTGGCCATTGGCGCGGTGATGGTCAACACGCAGGACTTTCTGCTCCACGCCGCGGTGCACCTGGGCTATCATCTGGGTCAGGTGGACTATCACCGGCGCATCGTCACCCGCTCTGGCGTCACGGTAGCGACGATCGCGCCCGCGGAGTTGTCCAGCGCCAGCCCCGTGGCCACCGCATGATTCGCGCGCCTCGCGACTGGACCTTTCGCGGGCGGCCGGGGGGCGAGTGGCTCTTTCTGGTGGCGTTCGGCGCGCTCGGCGTGAACGCCATTCACAACGGACTCACCGCAGACTTTCACGGGGTGCGCCAATTCTCGGTACAAGCGGCAAACGTCGTGTTTGGTCTGTCGGCGCTGGGCGTCGTGGTGGCGATTGTGACCGGACGACGCTACGGAATTTCGCTGCTCTGGGTCTTTGCCGGTGGCACGCTGTACGCCGCGACGATGGCCGCGTGGAGTTACGGCGGCGAGTCATTGCTTGGCGCCGCCAATGCGTTCGTCGCCGTGCTGCTCGTGGACGTGGGCCTGCTCTGGTACGGCACGCGACGGCTGCACGCCGCGATCACGCAGCAGCGATGGCCGGCGCTGATGGCTGACCACGCCGCGGCGGCCGACGAATTCGTCGAGGCCATCAGCGCGCTGACGGGTGCGGAGTGGACGGTGCGGCCGTCCCCGGAGGCGTGGTCGGCCGCGGAGATCACGGAGCATCTGGCGCGGACGTATTCGCAGTATGCCGGCGAGGCGCGCGGCAAGAACTCGCTGCGCATTCGCCTGGGGCTGGTGAAGCGCACGCTGGCGCGCATCGTCGTGAAACCGCGCCTGCTGGCGGGCGCCGCCTTTCCCAAGGCCCGCGCCCCGCGCGAACTGCGGCCCAGCAGCGGGCCGGCCACGCCCGCCGACGGCGTTGCCCTGTTTCGCGCCACCGGAGGAGCCTGCCTGCGGGACCTCGAGATCCTGCACGTGCGCAGGCCCCACCGCCGGCTGGTGCATCCGTACCTCGGCGCGCTGCCGCTGTACGAACTGGTGTTGTTTGCCGCGCAGCACATCCGCCATCATTGCCGCCAGCTTCCGAGGAGAATCCATGACGTCGCGCCGTGATGCCCTGAAGACCCTGACCGCGCTCGCCGCCGCAGGCCTGCTCCCCCGCGCCGCGCGCGCCCTGCCGTGGAGCGCCGAGTCCATCAAGTACGTGGGCGTGCAACTCTATACGGTGCGCGCGGCCATGGGCGTGGACGTGGCAGCCACGCTGAAGGCGGTGGCCAAGCTCGGCTACCGCGAGGTGGAGTTCGCGGGCTACTTCAAGCATTCGCCGGCTGATATCCGCCGGATGCTCGACGACAACGGCCTCACGTCGCCGTCGACCCATCTGGCCCTGACCGACCTGCAGCAGGGGTTCGACGCCACCGCCGACGCGGCGCACGTCGTGGGGCACAAGTACCTGACGGTGGCGTGGCTCGATGCACGCGACCGCACCTCACTCGACGCCTGGAAGAAGCTGGCCGACGCGTTCAACACCGCCGGCGAACGGGCCAAGCGCGCCGGCTATCGCTTTGCCTATCACAACCACGACTTCGAGTTCACGCCGGTCGAGGGTCAGGTGCCCATGGACATCCTGCTCGCGCGCACCGACCCCGCCCTGGTGACGTACGAGATGGACCTGTACTGGGCGGTCAAGGCCGGCTACGACCCGCGCACGTACTTTGCGCGCTTCCCCGGGCGCTTCGAACTGGTGCACGTGAAGGACTCCAAGGGCGCGCCGGCCCACACGATGACCGAGGTCGGCTCTGGATCGATGGACTGGAAGGGGATCTTCGCGCAGCACCGGAAGGCGGGGATCCAGCACTACTTCGTGGAGCACGACGAGCCCGCCGACCCGATGGACAGCATCCGGGTGAGCTACAACTATCTCAAGGCGCTGACGTTCTAGTCGGGGTCTCGCCTGCGCTCGCCTGGCCCTGGTTGTTTACCACGGAGACCGGAGTTGCACAGAGGGCCACGGAGTACGGCAACAGCAACAATCAAAGGGGTCGCGACGGACAGTACTCTCCGCCACGACCCCTTTTGAGTTGTTGCAGTACTCCCTGGCCCTCCGTGGACTCCGGTCTCCGTGTTGAAGGAACGAATCCATGCGCTACCCGAGCGCCGTCTCCAGCTGCCCGCACAGTGTCTTCAGCACCTTGATGCGCGCGTGATACTTGTCGTTGGCCTCGACCATCGTCCACGGCGCGCGCGCGGTCGACGTACGGGCCACCATGTCGCAGACCGCGTCGCTGTACGCCGCCCACTTCTTGCGGTTGCGCCAGTCTTCCTCGGTGATCTTGAACGTCTTGAAGCTCACCTGCTCACGCTCCTTGAAGCGGCGCAGCTGCTCGTCCTTGGAGACTGCCAGCCAGAACTTGGCGACCACGGTCCCGTGCCCGCTCATCTCGTCCTCGAAGTCGCAGATCTCGGAGTAGGCGCGCTCCCAGTCGTACGGCGAGCAGAACCCTTCCACACGCTCCACGAGCACACGTCCGTACCAGGAGCGATCGAAGATCGTGATGTGCCCGTGGCGCGGCAGCCGCCGCCAGAAACGCCACAGGTACGGATGCGCCTTCTCCTCGTCGGTGGGAGCGGCGATCGGGACCACGCGCACCAGGCGCGCGTCCACCGCCCCCGTGACACGCCGGATCGTCCCGCCCTTCCCCGCCGCGTCGTTGCCCTCGAAGACGATCACCACGGACCGATCACGGAACCGCTTGTGGCGGGTGAGCATCGCCAGCTGTCCCTGCCATTTCTCGAGGTCCTTGCCGTACTTGCCCTTCGCAATCTTCTTCGTGAGATCGAGTTCGCTGAGCAGTGTGCGCGCTCCATCAACTTCGGGGGCATTGCCCGGGCGGGTCGGCGTGCGATCCGCGACCGGTGGTGCCGCGAGCCGCGCCTTCACCGCGCGCAGCAGCTCCTCGGCCACGAACAGCTCGCGGTACCGGCGGTCCACGCCCTCCACCACGAGCCATGGCGCCAGCGCCGTGGATGTGTGCCGCAGCGTGCGCTCCGAGACTTCGCGGAACTGGTCATACCGCGCGAAGTACGCCTCGTCGACGCCGGTCACGCGCCAGCGGGTATGCGGATCCTTCTTGAGTTCCTTGATCCGCCGGCGCTGCGCGTCCTTGGCCAAGTGAAACCAGAACTTCAGCACGAGCACGCCTTCCTCGGCCAGCATCCGTTCAAAACGGACAATCTCCTCGATGCGCTTGTCGAGCTTGGCCCACCGCACCCGACGGTCGCTCAGTGCCGCCTGAAGAATCGGATAGGTGTACCACGAGCCGAAGAAGACGCCGATCTTCCCCTTGGGCGGCAGCGCGCGCCAGAAGCGCCACATCCGCGGGCGCTCGAGTTCCTCGTCAGAGGGCTCGCCAAGGCCGTTCACCTCGACGTGCCGCGGATCGAGCCACGAACTGAGCGCGTTCACGGTCTCGCCGCGTCCGCCCCCCTCCACACCGCCCACCAGCAGCACCACCGGGAACTTCTTCTGGTCCTTGAGCGCGAACTGCGCCTCCAGCAGCGCGGACCGCAGTTCCGGCACCCGCGCATCGAAGGTCGCCTTGTCGACCGCATGCCCCAGCTCGGCATCTTCGAACATGTTGTCCTCCTCCGAAGCATTGAACATGCGACATCCCGGGACGGCGCGCAGCAGGCGGGAGAACCGACCCCCCGTGCGGGTTGACCTGACTCCGCCCGGACGCTGGCGCACCGCGACTCCTGAGGACAATTTCGGCGGATGCAAACCCAACCTAAACGCCTCGAATACGATGTTGTCATCGTCGGCTCCGGCGCGGGAGGCGGCATGGCCGCCTACGCGCTCACCCAGGCCGGCGCCACCGTGCTCATGCTCGAAGCCGGTGGGTGGTGGGACAACAACAAGGATTCGAAGATGCTCAAGATGCCGTTCGACTCTCCCCGGCGTGGCGCGTCCACGCCGGAGCGACCGTTCGGCGAGTTCGATGCCTGCGTCGGCGGCTGGCAGGTGCCCGGCGAACCGTACACGAAGGCGGAGGGGACCAAGTTCGACTGGTGGCGCGGGCGCATGCTCGGCGGGCGCACCAATCACTGGGGGCGTATTTCCCTGCGCTTCGGCCCCAACGACTTCAAGCGCAAGAGCATCGATGGGCTGGGTGATGACTGGCCTATCTCGTACGCCGACGTGGCGCCGTACTACGACCGCATCGACAAGCTCATCGGCATCTACGGCTCGGTGGAGAACCTCCCCAACCATCCCGACGGGTTCTTCCAGCCGGCGCCCAGGCCCCGCTGCTATGAACTCGCGGTCAAGGAGGCATCGGACAAGCTCGGCGTCTGGTGCATCCCCTCGCGCCTTTCGATCATCACCAAGCCGCTGAACAACCGCGCCCCGTGCCATTACTGCGGGCAGTGCAACCGCGGCTGCATGACCAACTCCAATTTCTCGTCGCCCAACGTGCTGCTCTTCCCGGCCATGCAGACCGGGCAGTTGACCATCGTGACCAACGCCATGGCCCGCGAAGTGACGGTGGACCAGGCCGGCAAGGCCACGGGCGTGAGCTATGTCGACAAGGCCACGGGCAAGGACAACCACGTCAAGGGACGCGTGGTCGTGCTCGCCGCCAGCGCCTGCGAAAGCGCGCGCATCATGCTGAACAGCAAGTCCCCGCGCTTTCCCCAGGGGCTCGGCAACTCCAGCGGCGTGGTGGGCAAGTATCTCACCGACTCCACCGGCACCGATGTCGCGGGCTTCATCCCGAAGCTGGTCGGCCACGTCGACCACAACTGCGACGGCGTGGGCGGCGGGCACATCTACATGCCGTGGTGGCTCGACAACAAGAAGCTCGACTTTCCGCGCGGCTACCACATCGAAGTCTGGGGCGGACTCGGCCAGCCGAGCTATGGTTTCATGGGCGGCATCGAGAACTATCCCAACTTCGGCGGCTACGGCAAGTCGCTCAAGGACGACTACCGTCGCTTCTGGGGGGCCACGGTCGGGTTTTCGGGACGCGGCGAGCAGGTACCCAACGCCAACTGCTACTGCGAGATCGATCCCGCCACCAAGGACCAGTGGGGGATTCCGGTGCTCAAGTTCCACTGGAAGTGGAGCGACTACGAGACGAACCAGACGAAGCACATGCAGGAGACCTTCCGCAAGCTGATCGCGGAGATGGGCGGCGAGGTCTGGAGCCCGATGCCCACCAAGGAGCAGGGCTACGGCATCTCCAACGGCGGTTCGATCATCCACGAACTCGGCACGGTGCGCATGGGGAGCAATGCCACCACGTCCGCGCTCAACGCGCACCAGCAGGCGTGGGACTGCAAGAACCTCTTCGTCGCCGACGGCGGGCCGTTCGTGAGCCAGGCCGACAAGAATCCCACGTGGACCATCCTGGCGCTCGCGTGGCGAGCGGCCGACTACATCGTGCAGCAGCGGAAGGCGGGGGCGCTATGACGACGGACGGGAGGCGTCAGAACATGGATGGCAGGTCACTGCACGTCCTCGACGAGACGGTGGATGGCGGACCGCAGGGTGCGGAGGAGCGCGGCGTCGACCGCCGCGACGTCGTCAAGATCATTGCGGCAGCTTCGCTGGCCGCCGTGGGACTCGGCGCACCAGAAATTGCGCGCGCATCGGAGCTGGCACAGGCCGCGGGCGCCGGTCAGGGTATCACGCCGCCCTTCAAGCCGGCGTTTTTCTCCAAAGGCGAGTGGCCAATGGTGCGGGTGCTCGCGGACGTGATCATTCCGAGCGACGAGCGGTCGGGGAACGCCAGCGAGGCGGGCGTGCCGGAGTTCATGGACTTCATCATGAATGAGAATCCCAGGAGCCAGCCGTGGATGCGTGACGGGCTGAAGTGGATGAACGCCGAAGGCCAGCGGCGGTTCAAGCGCGACTGGGTGAAGTGCTCCGTGGCGCAGCGGCGGCAGGTGCTCAACGACATCGCCTTCCCCAAGAAGGCGCTTGCCGCCATGAAACCGGGTGTCGAGTTCTTCTCGCGGTTCCGCGACCTCACCTCGAGCGGCTTCTGGACCAGCCGGATCGGTGTGAAGGATCTGGGTTACATGGGCAACACGGCGGTCGCGGAGTGGCTCGGTTGTCCGGAGCCCGTGCTCAAGAAGATCGGCGTCTCGTACAAGATCTCGATGCACGCGCGACGGCGCGGTTGAAGAACCCCGCGCGCCGTTCGCGACGCACGGCCTGGGCCGCGGCTGTCCTGCTGGCGATCGTCGCCGGTGACGCCGCGGCCCAGCGCGTCTTTCCGGGGAACACGCGCGACACGTCGAGCGTCACGCGGTTGATCATCCTGGGCAGCGGCACACCATTGCCCGACCCCGAGCGCGCGGGCCCGGCGTTCGCTGTCACCTACGGCACGCGCGTCTTCCTGTTCGATGCGGGCTCCGGCGTGATGCGCCGAGCCGCCGCTGCGGCCCTCCCCATCGACGGCTTCACCGCCGTCTTCCTGACGCACCTGCACAGCGATCACACGCTCGGGCTCCCCGACGTCATCCACACCAGTTGGGTCATGGGACGCAGCGCGCCGATGCCGGTCATCGGACCGCCGGGGACGAGCGCGATGGTCGGTCATATCCAGGCGGCGTGGGTGGAAGACATCGTCGTGCGCACCGAGGGGCTGGAACACGGTCGCAAGGGCGGCCATCGCGTCGTCGTGCAAGAAACGACCGGCGGCATCGTCTACGACTCGGCGGGCATTCGTATTCGCGCCATTCCCGTCCCGCATGGTGCGTGGAACCATGCGTTCGCGTTTCGCATCGACACCCCAGACCGGTCCATCATGCTCGGCGGCGACACGGCGCCCAGCAAGGAACTGGAGACCGCGTCGGCGGGCGTCGACCTGCTGGTGCACGAGGTCTACGCCAGCCGACGCGTGGCCCCCGAGCAGCGGCCGGGCGGCGAGCACTGGCCGCAGTACCTTCGCGAGTACCACACGTCCGACGAGGAACTCGGCGCACTCGCCACCCGCGTCAGGCCGAAGCAGTTGATCCTGACGCATGTGCTGCGCATGGGCGGCACGATGGACGAAGTCGTCGCCGGCGTGCGCCGCGGCGGGTTTGCCGGCACCCTCGTGGTGGCGAAGGATCTTGATCGTTTCTGACGGTCTGTGCATTTCAACACGGAGACCAGAGGGGCGCGGAGGGCCACAGAGGACGACAACGACGTGACCAGGGAGTGGCAGACCGCACTGGCCACCAGACCCCCCTTGGGTTTTCGCTGTCCTCCGCGGCCCTCCGCGCCCCTCCGGTCTCCGCGTTGAAAAGAACGAATCCCTCGTCGACCATCGCGGGGAGTTACTGATCGACTGTAGCGCACCCGCCGCCGCCCGAGCGATAATTCTCAGGCGTCCGCCGCACCAAACCCCCGCACCCCGCACCCATGCCCCGTCTCGGCGTCGGTTTCATTGGCTCTGGATTCAACGCACGCTTTCACATGCAGGGCTGGCAGGGTGTCCGTGACGCCGACGTACTTGGCGTCTGGAGCCCCAACGCGAAGAACGCCAACTCGGCGGCTGCGCTCGCGCGCAACCTCAACGTGGGCCACGCCAAGGCGTACCGCAGCATCGCCAGCATGGTCGCCGATCCGGCCATCGACGCCATTTGGCTCACCGGCCCCAATCAGGCGCGCATCGAGAACGTCGAGGAAATCGTCGACACGATCAAGCGAGGCAAGGGCGAGCTCAAGGGGATCGCCTGCGAAAAGCCGCTCGCGCGCAATGTCGCTGAAGCCAAGCGCGTGAAGCAGCTCGTCGACTCGGTGGGCCTCAAGAACGGCTATCTCGAGAACCAGCTCTTTGCACCGCACGTCGAAGCCGGCAAGAAGCTGCTGTGGGCGCGCGGCGCGGCCACGACGGGGCGCCCATATCTCGCCCGTGCCGCCGAGGAGCACAGCGGACCGCATATGCCCTGGTTCTGGCAGGGCGCGCTCCAGGGCGGCGGCGTGCTGAACGACATGATGTGCCATTCCGCGCTGGTCGTGCGCCACCTGCTCACGCGCCCCGGCGAGCCGCTCAGCAGCGTGAAGGTCAAGCGCATCACGGGGCACATCGCGTCGCTCAAGTGGTCGCGCCCGGCATACGCCCGGAAGCTCAAGGGGATGATGGGCCCGGCGGTCGACTACGCCAAGCGCCCGTCCGAGGACTTCGCCAGCGTACTCATCGAGTTCGAGACCGCGGAAGGACTGACGGTCATCGGCGAGGCGAGCACCTCGTGGAGCTTCGTCGGCGCCGGCCTGCGGTTGTCGGCCGAGCTGCTCGGCCCCGAGTACTCGATGAAGTGGAACTCGCTCGACAGCGGACTGCAGCTCTTCTTCAGCCGCGAGGTCACCGGAAGGGCGGGCGAAGACCTGGTGGAAAAACAGAATGCCGAGCAGGGCGTGATGCCCGTGGTGCCGCAGGAGTACGCGGCCTACGGCTACACCGATGAGGACCGCCACTTCGTGAACGTCTTCCTCGGACGCGAGGAGCCCCTCCTCACGTTCGCCGACGGCGTGGACGTCGTGCGCATGCTGATGACGGCGTACCAGAGCGCGGAGAGCGGCAAGACGGTCGCCTATCCGCCCCGGGGCATCGATACCTTCAAGCCGCAGGTTGCGCGGGGAACGTGGAAGCCATGAGCATCGGACGCACCATCCTGCTGAAGATGGCCAAGTCGCCGTTTCTCAACCGACAGGCGACACAGCGCAGTTTCGTGAAGCGCGCGACCAAGCGCTTCATGCCCGGCGAAGAACCGGCAGATGCCCTGCGTGCGGCCCAGCTGCTCAAGGCCGAGGGACGCGGCACCGTCTTCACCAAACTCGGCGAGAACCTGACCTCACTGGCGGACGCCGAGGCGGTGCGCGATCACTACCTCTGGTTCCTCGATGAACTCGCCACCTCGGGGCTGGACGGGCACGTCTCCATCAAGCCGACGCAACTCGGGCTCGATTTGTCGTACGAACAGTGCGAGACGCATCTGTTCACGCTGGCCGCGCGCAGCGAGGCCATTGGCCGCGTCTTCTGGATCGACATGGAAGACTCGAGTTATGTCGACCGCACGCTGGCGCTGTATCGCGCGGTCAAGTCACGGCACCCCAGGGTCGGGCTATGCCTGCAGGCCTACCTGCGGCGGACGCCGGCGGACCTCGAAGCGCTCCTCCCGATCACACCCATCATCCGGCTGGTGAAAGGCGCCTACGCCGAACCCGCCGACGTGGCCTTCCCGCTGAAGGCCGACACGGATCGCGCGTTCTTCGACCTCACCGACCGCATGCTGCAGGCTGCCGCGGGCGGCTTCTGCGTGCCGGTGCTGGGGACGCACGACATTCCGCTGATCGACCGGCTGGTCGCGCGCGCCAAGGCGCACGGCGCCACCGACAAGCAGTACGAGATCCACATGCTGTACGGCATTCGTGATGCCGACCAGCGCCGCCTGCGCAGCGAAGGGCGCGCCGTGAAGACGCTCATCAGCTACGGGAGCGCATGGTACCGCTGGTACATGCGGCGACTGGCCGAGCGTCCGGCGAATGTGTGGTTCGTCGTGAAGTCGATGCTGGGGTAAATCGGGACTCGGGGGCGGCACGGGGATCCGAGGCACTACACGGCCCGGCGTCAGAACCCCCCGACCGCCTCCGCCATTCCGCTGAACGACCGCCCGTGCACGATCTGCACGCCGGTCCCCTGAATTAGAGCCCCCACATTGCCCGACGTGATGGACCCGCCGGCGATGATCCCGATGCGGTCTCCCGCGCGCTCCACGAGGTGCTTGATGCGCGGGGTGCCTTCGGCGGCGGTCTCTGCCGCACCGCTGGTCAGGATGGTGTCGAACTGCAGCGACACGAGCAACTCGAGCGCTTCGTCCTGGTCCTTCACGGCATCGAACGCACGGTGAAAGCCCACGCTCAGCGGGCTGGCCACCGCATGCAACTCGGCCAGCCGGTCGGCGTCCACTTCGCCGTCCGGGGTCAGGATGCCAATCACCACACCGTCGGCGCCCAGTTCCTTGGCCACGGCGATGTCGCGTTTCATGATCTCGAACTCGTCGTCGGTGTAGACGAAGTCGCCCACCCGCGGGCGCACCAGCACATGCACCGACACGAGCAGACGCTCGAGACAGCGGGCGATCAATCCGGCGCTGGGCGTCGTGCCGCCGTCATGCAACGGGCCACACAGTTCAATGCGGTGCACGCCGGCTACCTGCGCCGCCAGTGCCGCCGCAAACGAATCGACCGCCGCTTCCACGCGCACCGCCATGGTTACTTGCCTCCGGGGGGCGGAAGAGTCGCTGCGAATTTCCACTGCGTCGAGTAGTCCCGCGCGAGCGGCTGCTTGAGCATCAGCACCCGAACCATCTCCACGGGCATCGATCCGTGTGTATAGATGAAATCATGAAACTGGCGATTCGTCAACGTGCCGCCGTCCACCACCTCGTGATGCAGCGCACGGAACTGCAACCCGCCCATCATGTACGCCACCTGGTACAGCGGTCCGTACGACCCGTTGAACGACCGCCGCACCTCGGCGGTGGCATTGGCCCGTTCATGCCCGACGCGGGCGATCAAGAACTCAATGCTCTGCTGGGGCGTCCAGTTCCCCAGGTGGAAGTTCAGCGAGAAGATGATCCGGGCCGCCCGGTGCATGCGCCAGAACAAGGCGCCGATCCGGTCCTCGGGCGAGCGGTGGAAGCCGTGGTCCCAGAGGATCGTCTCCCAGTAGAATGCCCCGCCCTCACTCCAGAACGGCGTGCCGAACTCGCGGCGGTACGGGTAGTACCGTGAGGTCATGAACCCCTGCATGTGGTGCCCGGGGATCATCTCGTGGAACACCGTGGCGTGCGAGAAGTGCGGATTGTTGCCGCGCATCGCCATCAGCTTGTCGTCGTCCGACATGGAGTCGGTGGGATACGCCACCTGAAGAATCTCGCCGCCCAGGAAGAACGGCGACGTCTTCTGCCGCTCCGGCGACAGCATCTCGATGCGCCATACCTCCTGCGCCAGCGGCGGAATGGTGATCATGTCGTGGTCGCGGATCCACTGCACGGCCTCAAACTCGAGGTCGCGCACCATGTTCACCTGCTCGCCCGGCGGCACGTACGACAGCTTCACCTTTTCCATCGCCGCCTTCCAGTCGTCGCCGAATCCCATTTCGCGCGACGCCTTCTTCATCTCCGACTCGCCCCACGCGAGTTCCTGCTCGGCGATGGCGATCAGTGCTTCCGGCGTATACGGCAGCATTTCATGCCGGAGGCTGGCCTCGATCGCCGCGCGCCCGATCGGCAGCCCCACGATGGGTTCGTCATCACCCTTCTTCCACCCGACGATCTTTTCGCGCAGCACACGCTGATAGTTGGCGAGCGCCGAATCCGCGCTGCGGTATGGCGCCCCCGTCCACCACGAGAAGAGCGGATCGAAGCCATTGTAGAATTGGTGCCAGCTGCGCAGCGTCGTGCGCAACGTGGCAGCGACCTCGGCGGCCCGGTAGGCGGCCACCTTGGTGATCTTCGCAGCCGACGAATCACCCTTTGGCGGAGTTTCGATCTTCGTGCGCAGCGCGTTGACGCTCGCATTGACGAAGGCCAGGGTGCGCGCCGACCGCGCGCCATCCACGTTCTCCATGCGACGCCGGGCATCTTCCAGGCCAAAGATCGAGTCGGCGAACGGCAGCAGGGCACCAAGGTCGGCGTACACCTTGGCCTCGCGCTGCAACGCGTCCTGCGCTTCGGCAATGCCGGTGCGCAGCAACACGTGGTCGGCCTTGGCATCGTGGCTCAGCTTGCTGAAATCGATCGCTTTCAGCTGCGCCGTCCAGGCATCGTAGAACTTCACCAGCACATCACGCTGCGACGCAGAGTACTGCTGGCGATAACGGCGCACCAGCACGTCGTGATCCGCCGTGAAGCGCTCCACGACCCCGCGCATCTCACTGCCACGCTCGGCCAGCAGCAGGGTGACGTCCGGCGCGTACACCGTCGGCGCGCGCTGTACATGACGCGTGGGCGCCGCCGGTTGCTGCGCTCCGGCGGGTGACACCGCCAGGAGCGACAGGAGCCCCAGCGCAAGACCGCGAGCACCCATCGGCATCAGTAGCTGTATCCCGCCCGGTATTTCGGCGTGATCCACTCCTCCGTGATTCCCTTGGTGAGCAACTCGCCCGTGGTCGGATTGAGGTCGATGGCGCGTCCCGCGCGCACCGCCAGGTTGCCCAGTACGATCATTTCGGTGAGCGGCCCCGCGTGGCCGGCGATGTTCGAGCCGGGTTGCGTGCCGTTCCGGATGGCGTCAAGGAGTTCGCCGTAGACGCCCTTCGTGCGCGCGTACTTGATGGCAACCGGCTGCGCCTTCACCGCCTTGTCGGCCTCGGCGTCCACCAGGCGCGGACTCTCGCCGTAGGTGCCCGCCAGGATCATCCCCTTTTCACCCATCCACAACTGGAAGCCGTCGTCGCTGTAGGGCCAGGCCTCGAGCATCGGCCATCCCTCGGGACGCGCCGGCAGCACGCCGCCGTCACGCCAGGTGAGCGTCAGTGTCCCGTTCTTCCCGATCGCGTTCATGGTGCCGGCCACTGGGAACTCGTACGTGATGCGCGACATCTTGGGCGCCGTCTCGGCGAACAACTGCGACGTCTCCGGGATGACGCGCCCCGGGAACTTGAGACCGAGCGTCCAGACGGCGCAGTCCATGATGTGGCACGCCATGTCGCCCATCGCACCGGTTCCATAGTCCCACCAGCCACGCCAGTTGAAGGGCGCGTAGGACGGGTGGTACGGACGGAACGGCGCGGGGCCAAGCCAGAGGTCCCAGTCGAGGGTGGGCGGCACGTTGTGCGCCTCGGTCGGACGGCGAATGCCCTGCGGCCAGATGGGACGATTGGTGTAGAAATCCACCGCGGTCACCTTGCCGATGAGCCCCGCTTCCACCCATTCGCGGATGAGGCGCGTGCCTTCGGCGGCGTGTCCCTGATTGCCCATCTGCGTCGCCTGCTTGGGGCGCTTGCCCGCTTCGGCCTTCAGCGCGCGCACCTCGGCCACCGTGCGGGCCAGCGGCTTCTGGCAGTAGAGGTGTTTCCCCGCCCGCAGGGCAAGCATCGACGCCGCCGCATGATGATGGTCGGGCGTAGAGACCGTCACGAGATCGATGTTCTTCGCTTCCTTGTCGATCATCTCGCGATAGTCCTTGTACTTCTTGGCCTGCGGTTGCGTGCGATAGCTGCGCTCGGCGGCCACGTCATCGACATCGCACAACGCATAGATGTTGCAGCCTTCCGTGGCGCCGAATCCGCGCACGTCACTGCCTCCCATGCCGCCCACCCCGATGCACGCAATGTTCACCTTGTCGCTCGGGGCGACGTGACGCCCCCCACGGGCGCCCAGCACGTGCGGCTTGACGATGGTGAAGGCCATGCCGGCCATCGAGGATTTTTCGACGAACTCCCGGCGCGTCACGCTGGCGCTTTCGGGGGCGCTCTCGGGGGCGGGCACGGACTCGGAATCGCGGGTCGTCATCGTCTTTCTCCTCAGTGGGCAGCGGCCGGCGTGTCGTTGCCGGTCGCAGTGGGACGGAACAGGAGCGCAAAGAGCACCAGCACCACGGCGGCGCCAGCGGCGGGAACCATCCAGATGGCACGCCAGTTGTGCCCGACGACGGCGCAGGCCTGCGCCGCCGCGCTGGCGGCGCTGCATTCATACTTGCCGACCACCGCCCCGGACACCGAAGCGCCGATGAAGTAGCCAACGCCATTGGTGACGAAGTTGATGAACCCCTGCGCCGCCGCGCGCACCTTCTCGCCGGCACGCTGGTCGGTGTAGATCTGGCCCGCCACGAAGAAGAAGTCGTAGCAGACGCCGTGCAGCAGGATGCCGCCGTAGATGAGCCACATATTCGTGGTCGCGTTGCCGTGCGCGAAGGCGAAGTAGCGCAGCGCCCAGGCCAGCATTCCCACGAGCATGATCGCCTTGATCCCCATCTTCCGCAGGAAGAACGGGAGCAGCAGCATGAAGAAGATCTCGCTCATCTGCCCGAAGGACTGGATGAACGCCGGTTCCGGGGCGCCGATCTCGTTCAGGAAGAGGTTGGCGAACGAGTAGTAGAACTGCAGCGGGACGCACAGCAGGAACGAACCGAGCACGAAGAGCAGGAAGTCCCACTGCTTGAGCAGCTGCAGGGCATCGAGCCCCAGCGCGTCCCGCGCGCTGAACGGCGTCCCCGCGCCCTTGGGGGGCGTATGCGGGAGCATCAGGGAGAAGAACGCCATCACCAGCGACGCAACCGCGGCGATCTTCATGGGAAGTGCCTGCGCGTCGGCCTTCAGTACCTTGCCGACAATGATCCCGGCCACGATCCAGCCGATGGTGCCAAGCACGCGGATGACCGGGAACTCCCGGGCCGGATCCTTCACGTGGTGGAAGCTGATGCTGTTGGTCAGCGACAACGTCGGCATGTAGCAGAGCGCGTAGCCGATGAGCACCGGATAAAACGTCGCGAACGTGGTCTGCGTGGAGGCCAGGTACATCAGGGCCGCGCCCAGCAGGTGCAGGATGAACAGCAGCTTCTCGGAGGAGAAGAACCGGTCGGCGATCATCCCGACGAAGAAGGGCGAGACCAGCGCCGCGATGGCGGTGGCGCCATACGCCGACCCGATCTGCCCGCCGGTGAACTGCAGGGTCGTGCCGAGGTAGGTACCCATCGTCACGAACCAGACCCCCCAGATGAAGTACTGGAGGAACATCATCGTCATCAGCTTGAGGCGCGTCGCGGTCATCAGGGCTCCGGTGGGGGCGGGGGGCGCGAGCGGTCAGTCGAGCGGGCGGATGCGGATGTTGCGCAACGCCAAGGCGCCTAAATGATCGCCCTGAATCGCGATGGCACCGCGCTTGGCGAGGGCGAAGTTCGGCCACTCGCGGAACTTGCTCCCCTTCACCTTCGCGTTCCAGTCGGCGCTCCCCATCTCGCCTTCGGCCACCTTCGTGCCGTTCAGCCAGTGTTCCAGGTGGCCCTTCTTCAGCACGATGCGCGTCGTGTTCCATTCGCCGAACGGCTTCTGGTGGCCGTCCGCCGCCGGGTACAGGGCGTAAATGGAGCCCGCGGCCGTCAGTCGGGTGTCGCCGGGGTTGTTCACGTCGTCCAGCAACTGGTACTCCGGGGCGCTCCAATAGACGCGTTCGTACTCTTCTGTGGCCCGGTAGAAGATGCCGCCGTTGCCGCCCTTGCCGATCTTCCACTCGAGTTCCAGTTCGAAGTCGCCGAAGGTTTCCTTGGACAGGATATCCGCGACCGGCACCTGCTTGCTCAGGGTGCCATCGACGATCGACCAACCCGCGGGCAAGTCCTGTTTCTGGTAGCCGCGCCAGGCCGCCGTGGAGGTACCGTCAAACAGGGGCTTCCAGCCGCTTCCCTGCGCGTGGGATGGCAGGGAGGTGCAGGAAGCGAGCAGGAAGGCGCAGACCGGGAGGGCGCGCCGCGACAGCAGGGAGTGGAGAGGCATCGTCTCGTGGGGTGAAAGGAACCGGGCCAACGTACCGCCCGGCTCTCCCCTGTTCAATAGGGAGCGGGAACCTCATCCTTGTCACATGCCCATTGATGCCCTGATCGAACCTGTCCGCTTTGCCGCCGACCGTGAGGCCTGCGCCCGGCTGATGTCGTCGTCCGAGCCGTGGATTACGCTCGGCCGGGACTACGACCGGTGCCTGATCATCGTCTCCGACCCGGGGCGCGAACTCTTCGTCGCCCGCACCGGCACGGACGTGATCGGCTTCATCCTGCTCAACATGCATGGGCCGTTCCCGGGCTACATCCAGACCGTGTGTGTGGCCGAGTCGGCCCGAGGCGGCGGGGTCGGGTCGCAATTGGTGGCGCATGCCGAAGCGCGGATCGGACGCGTGTCGCCCAACGTCTTCCTCTGCGTATCCTCGTTCAACCCCGGAGCCAAGCGGCTGTATGAGCGGCTCGGGTACGAATTCGTCGGCACGCTCACGAACTACCTGATCGAGGGGCACGACGAGTTGCTGTATCGCAAGACCGTGGGATCCTGGAGCACGTTCAAGGCATCGCCCTGATGCCGCAGACCCTCCTCATCGAACCCGGCGACTACGCCGTCTGCCAGCTCTCACCGGATGATGCGCTGCCCGCGTGGTTGCCGAAGGGACCGTTCTGGACGGTGACCCGAGCGGGCGACGAGCTGTCGATCATCTGCCCGGCCGAGGTCGTGCCGGAGGACTGCTCGCACGAAGGCGGCTGGCGGCTGCTGCGCATGGTGGGACCGTTCCCGTTCACCCTCACGGGTATCCTGGAATCCGTGCTCACGCCGCTCGCCGCGGCGGATGTGGGCATTCTCGCCATCAGCACGTTCAACACCGATTATGTACTCGTGAAGCACACCCGTCTCGCCGTTGCCACCGACGCTTTGCGGGCGGCTGGCCACGTGGTGCGCGACGCCTGATTCCCGCTCCACCGGAGGTCGTTCGCATGCGTGTTCGCTCCCTGCTCCTTGCGTTGCTTGTCACCCTGCCGCTGGCCGCCCAGCAGAAAGCCTCACTCCCCGCCGGACTCGCCGCCATCAAGCGCGACGATCTCGCGCAAGACGTCCAGGCGATGGCCAGTGACGAGATGCGCGGCCGCGAATCCGGCACGATCGACGAACTGCGCGCCTCCATGTGGGTCGCCGACGCCGCACGGCAGGCCGGCCTCGAGCCCGCCGGCCTCGACGGCGGCTGGTTCCAGTGGTGGTCCATGCGGCGCATCCAGCAATCGGCCGCGAGCCGCGTGACGATCGGGGACCGCACGCTCGCCCTGTGGAAGGACATCATCGTGCGCGCGCCGAGCGACGTGTCGGTAGACCTGCCGATCGTCGACGCCGATCACGCGCCGGCGGGCGCACGGTTCGACGGCGTGGCAGTGGTGGCCACCCTCGTTCCCGTGGAGGCCAACCGCTGGGGCTCGCTCAAGGAGTATCGCGACGGGTCGGCCGGTGTCGCCCGGCAGTCACAGGCTCTCATCGCGCGCGGCGCCGCGGCGGTGATCCTCGTCGCCGACGCGACCACCGACCAGGTGTTCGACTACTACGCCTCGGCGGCGATGCGCGGCACGTACGGACTCGACACGGCGGGCGCGGTCACGCGGCCGCGGGCCACGCCGCCGGTGTTCGTCGTGCGTCGCGCAAGCGACGCCATGACGCGCGCACCGGGCGCGCGACTGGCCGCCGTCCTGCACGTCGACAGCTACGCTTATCCGTCGGTAAACGTCATTGGCCGCGTGCGCGGCTCTGATGCCAAGTTGCGCGACGAGGTGATCCTGTACAGCGGGCATCAGGACCATGACGGCGTGCGCTACCCCGTGGACGGCGATTCCATCTGGAACGGCGCCGACGACAACGTCACCACGAACGTCGCCATGCTCGCCATTGCGCGCGCCTTCGCCAAGCATCCGTCCAAGCGCACCGTCCTGTTCGTCTGGCACGGCGCGGAAGAGCGTGGGTTGCTCGGGTCGCGCTGGCACGCCGCGCACCC